>JBCBKZ010000616.1:0-3840 GCA_038520955.1 Bacteroidota bacterium
ATCCCGCTTGCCAGCAGAAGCAGTAAACCAATAGTAAGCCAGGAGCGATCCTTATCTTGGGATAAGTTGGCCATCTGCTGTGTGGTTAATTCTTAGTTTTCAGAAAATTTATGTCTGTTAATTTGAGACCTTGCGCGCATAGCACTTGCACTATACATCTTTGTCTCAAGTAGGTTTTCGAACTCATCCCTCACATAAACGGGTACTTTGAGGGTAGTGCGTTCGAAAACAGCGGGTTCTTTCTGGACAATGAGCGAGAAAATGACGTTGGGGTAATCTGAAACGAGATAATAATCAGATACTTCATGCCACTCAATCGTACTTCTGTAATCAGGAATTCTCAGAACTTTATCATTCTGGACAATCCCCTTATCAGTGATGATTCTTACAAGTAGTAGTCTGAGAGCGCTGTAGATAAACAGCAGTGATACATTGAGTAGCATACAAATCAGCCCAATATCAAAAAATCTTTCACGGTGAACATCCAGCACATCTCGGGTTTCCAGGTATCCCCATGCACTGAAAAAGCATGAGACGCCTACAATGAAGAGAATAAGTGAAGCCACAGAAAAGATGATGGTGACTATGACCATCTCGGGCTTTTTCCAGACCATAAGCTTCTGGATAAACTGCTTCCTATACCAATAGCCCATCAGTACTAAGCACGGCGTGATTAGCAGAGATAGTAGAAGGCTAAAATTAAGAAGAAGTTTTACCAGCGTCATCGGAAAAAGATATGAGCCAACTTGCTTATAAATTTACGAACGAATTCCCCAACAAAAAAGTTTTCTTATGCAGAATGATAAAGTTTAATCTGAGAATCATTTAGCTGCACTAAAATCCAGAAAATAAGGGACCGCAAGAACTTGAATTCGCATTAAAAATTAGGCAGGAATGGTACCTGACAGGATCAGCGACTTCCATTTATTACGTAATCAAGGAAAAAACGAAAAGCCGTGATGGTTTATTTCGCCAAAACTTTAGCAAATCTTACATATACTGATTTGTTAACAAATAATTTTTGACGTAATCCGCTATTCCTTCCTCTAGACTGGTAAAGGGCCTCTTAAAGCCTATGCTTCTCAACTTATTCATGTTAGCCTCAGTAAAGTACTGGTAAGAAGCTCTGATGTCCACAGGCGTATCTATGAAATTGATATCAGTCTCTTTGCCCAGGCTTTTAAAGACGTTATCCCCCAGGTCATAAAATGTTCTGGCCTGGCCTGTTCCCAGATTATATAGCCCGGAATCCTTTCTATGATGCATAAAAAAGTGAATGACTTCCGTTAAATCTTTCACGTACACAAAGTCCCTTTTCTGCTCACCATCAGCATAATCTTCTCTGTGAGAACGGAAGAGCTTTAATCGGTCAGTACGCTGAATTTGGTTAAAAGCGTGGAAAATGACACTAGCCATTCTTCCTTTATGAAATTCGTTAGGCCCGTACACATTAAAAAACTTCAATCCCACCCAGAAGTACGGCTTTTTAGGCTGATTTAGCGCCCAAATATCGAAGTCGTTTTTACTCCTACCGTAGGGATTAAGGGGCTTAAGTACGGTAGGGTCAGGAAGGCTGTCTTCAAACCCTAGAGATCCATCTCCATAGGTAGCCGCACTTGAGGCATAAATGAGGGGGATTCCATGCTCACAGCAGATGTGCCATATCTCCTGAGAATAAGAGATATTCAGTTTCTGGAAAATACGCTCGTCTTGTTCGCTGGTATCCGTTCTGGCTCCCAGGTGGATGATCATTTGCACCAAAGATTCTTTCCCCTTCATCCAGCTAAACAGCTCCTCTCTGGGCACTAGTTCGGAATAAACTTTGGATTGATAGTTGGCCTTTTGAGCCTCTCTTGAGAAATCATCTACTAATATCAGGTCGTTAAACCCTTCCTGATTAAGCTTAGCCGCCATACAGCTTCCAATAAATCCAGCTGCTCCTGTGAGAATGATCATAATTTTCCAGATTTCAGGCTGCAAGATATCAATCGTAGCCAGAATTCATGAGAGAAAATCTGATTCTATGTGAAAGTAAAGGCTTAAAACTGGAAGTAGATGAAAGGCTGGATGTCTGCACTTCTAATTTGGAAAACCAGCCAAAAGATTCCTGCTAAGGCTAAGGATTTGAAAACCAAAGGGGCACGTGTAAATCTTCTTTCCAGGCTACCTTGCCAATTGACAGGAATGAAGTGGATGAGGTAGCCCAGGGCGATCATCATGTAGACATTCTTATACGCTGAGAATACTTCTCCAAAGTTAATATCGAATGACATATTCCTGATCTGCTCTATCATCAGATTAGCGGTCTGAAAGCTGTCAGCCCGGAAGTAGATCCAGCATAGGCATACGAAGTGAAAAGTAAAAATATGCGAAAAGGGAAGCTGGAAAAACTTCAAAGCAGGATCCAAACGGTTTCTTGTATTCCAGTAGAATGCGCCTGCTCTGGCATATAAATTCCCCAGGCCTCTCTTTACAAAAGACCTGCTATCCAGGTAGTTATCAATGATATGATTATCTAAGTCAGGAACTTTTAACCGCATATAGGCTCTTATGTGTGAGATCATCCTCTCCACAGCTAGCCCTAAGCCATGTAGTCCCCCCCAGATCACGAATTTCCAATTGGATCCATGCCATAAGCCTCCCAATAACATGGTGATAAATAGGTTTCTATAGGTAAAAATCAGCCCTTTTCTGTTTCCTCCCAGTGAAATATAGAGGTAGTCTCTCAGCCATGTAGAAAGAGATATATGCCACCTACGCCAAAAATCCTGAAGACTCCTTGCTTGATAAGGCTTCAGGAAATTCAGGGGGAGCTTGAATCCCATCAGTAATCCCAGGCCTATTGCTATATCAGAGTAGCCTGAGAAATCACAATAAATCTGCATGGCATAGCCATAAGTAGCTATGAGATTCTCAAAGCCGGAATACAAGTCAGGATTATCAAAGACCCTGTCTACATAATTAATCCCGATATAGTCAGAGATGACTGCCTTCTTAAATAGGCCGGAACATATCAGTAGAATGGCTTTTCCTATGTCTTCTGTGGTAATGTGTAGCCGCTTACTGATTTGCGGGAGGAATTCTGAGGCTCTGACAATAGGCCCTGCCACCAACTGGGGGAAAAATGATACAAAGAAGGCAAAGTCCATGAGACTCTGCACAGGCACCAATTTCTTCCTGTAAATGTCTATGGTATAACTCATAGTCTGGAAGGTGAAGAAAGAGATCCCTATAGGCAGGAATATGTCAGCTTGTGGGAGGGTAAATAAGCTGATGCTGTTCAGACTATCTATGAAAAAGTTGGTATATTTAAAGTAGGCCAGCATACCCAAGTTAGAAAAAACACTGGCAAACAGTAATGCTTTGCGGGTAGTGGGATGGTCACTTTTATAAATGAGTTTTCCCAGGGCAAAGTCTATGAGCGTAGAAATCACCAGAAGAACAAAAAACCAACCACTGGACTTGTAGTAAAAAAAGTAAGAAAAGGCTACTACGTACATGATCCTGAGGTTTTGGATTTTCCCCAGGAGTATATAGATGCTTAAAAAAGCAATGAAAAGCCACAGAAATACCTCACTGGTAAACAGTAAGGGGGCATTTGGATCATAAGTTATTAGAGCAAGGAGATTATCTTGAATGTACTCTCTTATAGCCTTCATATGCTGCTATAATCGCGTCGAACAAGAGGTTACCTTGGAGATGGTATCCTTTCCGGGTAAAATGAAGTCTGTCTCCTTGTGCCAGACTTTCCTGATACCAGGTTTTTATAGAACCAGCTCCGCCCATGATATAGTAAAGATCCCATGTGGAGAACCCCAGTTTACCTGCACTTGCTAATAC
>JBCBKZ010000617.1:0-3837 GCA_038520955.1 Bacteroidota bacterium
CATCAGATGCAGCCTGCAGGAAGCCAGAATGTCATTATCTGGCACACGTGGGGCGTGAATGGTGGCAAAAGCCTGTGTATTCAAAATGGTGAAACCTTTATGCTCCTAAAGCAGTCATCAAATATAATAGCAATTTTCTCAAACTATTGCCTATCTGTATGCTGAAAATCTTTATTTTGCTTTTAAGCAATATGTTGAGTTAGGGTAATATTCCCAATGTTTGTCTAAAAGGTAACAGGAAAACCTCAACTACGTTTACTCCCACAGGCAAACGCTTAATTTAATTTGATTAAACAATGAAAAAAATCTTAGCAGTCTTGTTATGCGTAGCGGGGTTGTGCCTACAGCAAGCACAGGCTCAACTTTCTGATAAACTCGTTCCCCACTTGGGATTCATGTATGAGGTAATAGACCTAAAGCAGCCTCAAAGTGCAGGCGTTGCGAATTTGTCCAGGTTCTTTTACACATTTTCTGTAGGAACCTACTATGTTTTTGCGCACCAAAATGATGTCCTCAGTTTCGGGCTGGATCCGAGCTTAAATTTAGGTTTTAACTTCGAGCAGAACTTCCAGGGGACAGAAACTGGAATCAATCTGGTGGTACAGGCTCCTATATTCCTTATGGGTAGATTAGGTGCTTTGGCCACAAAGTATAATCAGCAAAAATTTGGGATAGGTGCTGGTATTGGAGGAAACTATATCTTCTTTTCTGAAGGGATCAGAGACAGAAGATTTACCGGCTTTGCCCCTTCCGCTGTAGTGGAGGCTACCATCCTTTCCAGAGGAGGGCCGCTTACGGTAAGGGGACACTTTACCATCGCTAATCCATCAGCGACCTATCAGTCTACCAGTTCTACTGGAAGAGATGAGGAATTCAATAGCCTTTCTTCATGGGGAGTAGGTCTGATCTACGGATTCTAGGAAATAAGACATACAGAATTGAAAAAGCTCTGGGCAGGTGCTCAGAGCTTTTTTTATGCGCTATCCTTAGTATATCGAGCGAATGAATTCACCCCTAAATGTAACGGCGAATTTATTCGCCGGTGGGAAAGGATACATTTGATCTAACTAAAATGATCTGTCATACGGCTTCTCACGTAGCTTTTGCCAAGAGCCTAAGATTTCAGTGTTTCGCTAGATCCCGTTTGACGCACGCTGCATCGCATGAGCCCAATGGGAAGACATGAAGAAAGACTGATAGAATCCCTAAGCCGTCACTAAATACATCTTGTCTCTGACTTCCTTCAGATCATCTCTACTTACGTACTCATCAAAGTCCATGAGCTTATCCAGTACTCCAGTTGGGGTGATTTCAATCACTCTGGTAGCGACCGTATCCATAAACTGGTGGTCATGAGAGTTCACCATCACAGTTCCCGGATAGTCAATCAGGTTGTTGTTGAAAGCCGTGATAGATTCCAGGTCCAGGTGGTTAGTAGGCTCATCCATGATGAGGAAGTTAGGCTCCTGCAGCATCATTCTGGCTATCATACAGCGCATTTTCTCACCTCCGGAAAGTACCGTACAGTTTTTCAGGGTTTCCTCCCCTGTGAACAGCATCTTTCCAAGATATCCACGTACGAAAGCTTCCTCCTTATTCTCAGAGAATTGACGAAGCCACTCTATCAGGTTCAACTCTTTATCCGTAAAAAATTCTGAGTTATCCAGGGGTAAGTAAGCAGGCTTAATGGTAACACCCCATTTATAGTCGCCTGAGTCAGCTTCCATATTGCCCATGATGATCTCAAACAGAGCGGTAGTCGCCAAACTGTCTCTTGAGAAGATGGCTACCTTATCTCCCTTCATGATCTCCAGGGTAACATTAGAGAATAGGGTTCTTCCTTCCAGGCTCTTGCTGAGGTTGTTTACTTCCAGTACCTGCTTCCCTGCTTCTCTTTCCTGCTTGAAGATGATCCCAGGGTACTTACGGCTGGAAGGCTTCATATCTTCCAGACTTAGCTTACTGAGGAGTTTTTTCCTACTTGTAGCCTGACGAGACTTAGAAGCATTCGCGCTGAAACGTTCTATGAAGGACTGAAGTTCCTTACGCTTATCTTCTATCTTCTTATTCTTTTCAGCTCTTTGCTTTAGCAGTAGTTGGCTGGCTTCATACCAGAAAGAGTAGTTTCCGGTATGCATGGAAATTTTCCCAAAGTCTATATCTACGATATTGGTACAAACCGCGTCCAGAAAGTGGCGGTCGTGAGATACCACGATCACAATATTCTTATAGTCTGCCAAAAAGTCCTCTAACCAGGAGATGGTCTCTACATCCAGGTCGTTCGTAGGCTCATCCAGTAATAGGATATCAGGATTTCCGAAAAGGGCCTGTGCCAGTAGCACTCTTACTTTCTGATTACCGTTAATCTCACTCATGTGAGAATAGTGTAGAGATTCTGGTATGCCCAGGTTGGAGAGAAGTTCTGCAGCATCAGCTTCAGCATTCCATCCGTCCATATCCTCATACTCTCCGCTCATTTCGGCAGCCTTGAGGCCATCTTCGTCGCTAAAGTCAGGCTTGGCATAAATCGCATCTATAGCTTCCTTTAGCTCCCATAGCTTCTTGTTACCCATAATGACTGTCTGCAAAACAGGAATTTCATTATACTCGAAGTGGTCCTGCTTTAACACAGACATTCTCATGTCGGCCCCTATGGATACTGAGCCGGTGTTGGGGTCTATTTCTCCTGAAAGAATCTTGAGAAAGGTAGACTTACCTGCCCCGTTTGCGCCAATAATTCCATAACAATTGCCAGGTGTAAACTTCAGGTTAACGTCTTCAAAAAGGGTTCTTTTTCCGTAACGGAGCGAAAGATTCTGTACTGTAATCATAAATGGGAAACGATTCTAGACTTAAAATCGGGGCAAAGATACGGAAATTAATCTGCAAGCGCGAATCAAAGGCGTAAGAAATGCCCTTCGCTTATGGAATTTTTTATATACTTGTAAATCAACCATTCCACAAACCATAATTTTCTTCATGCCA
Organism: Bacteroidota bacterium; assembly: GCA_038520955.1. Taxonomy (GTDB): domain Bacteria; phylum Bacteroidota; class Bacteroidia; order J057; family J057; genus JBCBKZ01. The sequence goes on from JBCBKZ010000617.1 coordinate 2,986, forward strand.
GATCAAACGCCCGTCATCCTTCTCGCCTTTGCCAATGACCGTCAAGGTTCCTTCCTGCGTAACATCAGCCTTGAACAACAAGCCATTACTGATGCCCTGGGGCCAGCAGAAACTAATGGCTGGGTAAAGGTGAAAGTACTCCCTGCTGCCTCCATCCAAAGGATCATAGATGCCTTCCTGGAATACAAGGACAGAATCGTCCTGTTTCACTATGGAGGACATGCTGATGGAGAGTCTCTCCTTCTTTCTTCCGGTGAAAATGCAGCCACCATGGATGCAGATTCTTTTGCAGAATTTTTGGCCACACAGAAAGCTATGAAACTGGTTTTCCTGAATGCCTGTGATACCTATGATCAAGCCAAGGCCCTACAAAATGCTGGAGTAGAACAAGTCATCGTAACGGATAGGGCCATAGAGGATGAAGCGGCTAAGGATTTTGCCAGGTACTTCTATGCAGGTTTGGCACAGAAAAAGACTGTAGATGCTTCCTTCCAGCAAGCGGACACCATCGTAAAGCTGGGCAAAGGAGGAGCTACCCGAGAGCTTTACTGGGAAGAAGAACAGGTGAAGCCGGAAAAAACCTATGATAATGACCCATGGGAGCACTTTGTAAGTGCGCAGGCTGATACAAGCTGGAACCTTGCCCAGAATGAAATGGGCATAGTGCTGGATGAGCTGAGGGATAAGATGAGAAATGATAAGACGGAGCAGGTACTAGATGAGTTAGGGAGAATGGCCAGAGAAAGAAATTCAGATTTTGAGAATGAAATCACCCTGCTGTCCACCAGATTTTCCTCATTAAAGCGGAAAAGGAATCTTGGCCTTTTATCCACCAGTGAGGCTACCCTTGAG
>JBCBKZ010000618.1:0-3830 GCA_038520955.1 Bacteroidota bacterium
CTCTTCAACCTCTACGGCTGAAGAGTAACCAGAAAAGATACACCGAAGTTAAACTGAGTATTTTCTCATCTTCAAAAAGAAAAAATAATGGCTGATGTAGATTCAAGTTCAGGAGGAGGTAGGGGTAAAAAAGGTGGTCCTAAGACCAAAAAGAAATCTACCAAGATTGACATGACCGCAATGGTGGACGTGGCTTTCTTACTACTTACCTTCTTTGTACTCACAGCGACGATGAGCAACAACGGCGTAATGGAGTTGACTATGCCTCCTAAGGCTAAAGACGACATTAAAGAAGAAGACCTAAGGGTAGACATCCTGGAGGATAAGATTATGACGATAGTATTGGAGGATGATGACAAGATTTCTTACTACGTAGGAATCACCAATCCTGAAGTACTTACTACTAATTATTCCTCTGATGGTATCCGTAAGGTGCTGGTTGGACATTTGACTTATGGACCCAGAATTAACGGGCAAGCCAGATGTGAGACCGGCAAAGGAGCCAGAGTCGTAAAAAATTGTTGGGACCCTATCTTTGTAATTAAACCAAAGAAGAGCTCCCGTTATAAGAATCTTGTAGATCTCCTGGATGAGCTGGCCATTACAGAGGCCCCTAAGTATGCTATTGACAAGTTTACACCTGAAGATAGCTTACTCCTGATAGGAGAACTCGAAGCTGTAGAAGAATAAAAATTCTGACAGCATAAGAGATCTTTCAGAAAATTTGGGTATTTTTTATGGAAGTTTAGGGTTATCCCCATCTATAAAGAAAGACCTGTTCTGATAGATCAGAACGTTAACAACGATTTCGCAAAATAATATCAAACAGCATTTCGTATGTCTCAGATTATTAAAGCAGACCTGGATGAAATGGTATTTGAGGATCGTGAAAGACGGTATGGAGCATTCTTTCTAAGAAAGTCCTACCCGAGACACCTCACGATCGCAACTGCCGCAGTATTCCTACTCTTCTTGCTGTTTAGTGGAGGACCCATGATCATGGAGGCTCTATTCGGTGCCCAGGAAGAGGACACCAGTAGAACCATGGTTGTAAAAATGTCTATGGAAGACCTTCCCCCACCACCAGCAATGGATGAGGAAAAACCACCACCACCGCCTCCACCAAAGGTGCCACCACCACAGGTAAAGACGGTAGCCTTCAAAATTCCTGAACCTACTCCGGAAGAAGAGCTGGAGGAAGAAGAGGAAACTATCGCCGAGGTAGAAGAACTAAAAGAAGCTCCAAACATTGGTCTTGAAGACAAAGAAGGAGATGACGTTGGATTCTTCGACGGTGAGATTGAAGGAGAAGGTGATGTTCCTGAAGTAATTGTAGAACAGGAGCCAGACATCAACGCATTTATCTTCGCAGAGGAAGAACCTAAGCCAGTAAACATGGCGGAAGTTCAGAAAGCCATAGGGTATCCTCAGATTGCGAGAGATGCAGGGATAGAAGGTAGTGTGGTTCTACGTGTGCTTGTGGACGAGAAAGGAAAGTACAATAAGCACAAAGTACTGAATCAGGTTCACCCCATTCTAGCCAAAGCAGTAGAAAGTAAAATTACACAGCTAAGGTTCACACCAGCCATTCAGGGTGGTAAGCCTATAAAGTTCTGGGTAAACATCCCATTCAACTTCAAGCTGTTGAATTAAGATAAACTACTACCTATACAATAGCGGCTGATCATTTGATCAGCCGCTATTTTTTTGTGGATAGCTTGGGGGTTTTTAGGTTTGATTGTTTAATCGTCCCTTGTTTCCCACCATTCAAATGGTGGGCTTATTGAAACCAAATGTCGCGGCTACTGCAACTGCCGCAGGATTTGAAGGGGGGATAAATTCTATAGATACATGTAGAGACACAATGCATTGTGTCTCTATTCTGCATGTGGGTATAAGCGTGTATCCTCTTTCTATCACATGAGCTAGCCTCAATTAGATTTCGCCCCGGCGGGAACTTTTGACATCCTATGACCTATTATACCAAGATGGTAGCTCTAACGGTCTTCATGGACAGGTTGCTTTTTTTGCTGAGGCTCTCGAAGCACGGCTGCTTATTAGCAGATACTGACCAGTGCTTCCTACAGCGATTAAAGTCGCCGCTACATTTTTCGAAGGTGATTCATTGGATTTCCCTAAACGTTGTCAGGCCCTGATCATGATCAAGGCCAACAGCTACACTTTTTCCGGCCCCAGCGGAACCAGATCTCATTACATGCCCGTAGGGCACCAGCCTGCAGGGCTCCATAGGAGCCCAACCTCATTACCATCCCTCCATCAATCTCCATAAGGGCACACTTACAATAGAAGTAAAGATGCCATTCAGACACATGGCTAAGGCGCTAACTGCTCCACAAAGATGAGATTCTTCCAAGGCTCTAGCTGTCCCTATACCATGGGATGACGCGCCTATACCTGCCCCCATCACAATATCCGTTCTCATCCCTAACATTTTCAAGATAGGAATCCCAAAGGCAGCACCCGTAATCCCTACCAGAATCACTACTGCTGCTGTAAGAGAAGGTATACCTCCAAGTTCAGTAGAGATCCCCATGGCTATTGGGGTAGTAACAGAGGAGGGAATGAGAGAAGCAGATACTTCCGAGGAAAGCTGGAACACTTGCGAAAAGAGACGCATGCTTATGATACTCAGCGTTCCTCCTAAACACACTGCTAGCACTATTCTCCAGATAGAAGCCCCTATCTCCTGAAGCTTTTCATAAAACACTACCCCTAAAGCCACCACAGAGGGCCCTAAAAGGAAGCTTACCAGCTGTCCTCCTTCCATGTAAGCCTCATAAGAGAAGCCGCTTAACTGCAGGATGATGATAATGCTGGCGATAGAAATTAGGACAGGATTCAGGAGCAGGAAGCCCGTTCGTTTGTAGAGGTTCTCAGCCAGAAAGAATATACCTAAAGTAAGAAGAACACCTATCAGCATACTATTTCTTTTTCGGGCTTAGGTGTAAGAAAGCGGATGTGCTCAGGAGGGTCAGTAGAAAACTGATGCCTAAACTGGCCAGCATAGGAACTCCATACTGCTTTAATAAGGAAAGGTGAAGAATCAGTCCCACCCCTGGAGGAACAAAAAACAGAGCTAGATACCTTGTGAGGCTATCGGAAGCAGGTTTCACCCAGTCCAGTTTGAGAAGCTTTAGTTGAAGGGCCAGAAAGATAAGGATCATCCCAATGACATTACCCGGAATAGAGAGATGTAAAAGGTGTTGGATACCCTCTCCAGCAAAAAGAAATAGAAGAATAATGACGAATGCCCGTAGCATGCTCAGATCTTAACGGTAAATAGGAAGGCTTGAGCTTACCCCCTAAACTTAGTGATAATATTTACACTAAGAGACGCTAATTACTCCACATTCCGATTTGTCAGTACTACAGATCCATCACCTATGGACAGGAAACAGGGAGGGTAAGCTTATTTATAACCTTAAACTTAGTCTTAGACTTAAGCTTTAACTTACTCTACCAACGTTTCTTTGGCTTTTTTCCGGAAGGGCCCCCCTCTCTGGGACGCTTTCTTTCCATAGACTCCCATGAGTCCTCAGATGAAAAGCTTTCCTCCTCCATGTCTTCTCCAATAGCCTTTTTAACTAACTGTTTTGGGCTACTACTAATTTGAAGAATTCTTCCGTCTATGCGCTCACCGTTGAGTTCTTCTATGGCGTTCTGGGCGTCATCCTCAAAGGCCATTTCTATTTCCGCTGATAGGGTTTCCAGTTCCAGGTCATCTATTCCTTGTAGTTGAACAGATTCTACTTCTCCGAATTCCTCGAATAAATCTAACAGGTCTTCTTCGCTGGTACTGCGATCGATCT
>JBCBKZ010000619.1:0-3830 GCA_038520955.1 Bacteroidota bacterium
TGTTGTTAATACTCACCCTTATTTTGAAACATTTTCTTCTACTTATTAGGGATGAAGGGTAAAAAAATAGCCTGGCTTAAAGAGGATTTTCTTTAAACCAGGCTTGCCATAATACTACCTAATCAGAGATAGTCAGTATAGATTTCCCAGCATGAAGAGCATGCTAGTCTTCATGCTGGATGTAAATGGCTCAACTTTATCTATTCCATAAGGACCAGCTTTACAGTCCCCACATTTAAGGACTCATCTATGAGGTTGAAGAAATAAAATCCGGCTAACAAATTTTCTCTTTCAACTAATAATGAGGTGCTTTTTAATCCAGAATACGTTCTCACCACCCTGCCGGTAAGGTCTAGTAGTTGAGCCTGAGAGATCCTGCTTTCTGCATTCTCCCAGCTTACCAGCGTCTGATGTTGGAAAGGATTGGGGGCTACTGTTACCTGATGGGTTTTCAGTAAATCATTTATGGAAACCGTATTGCTTGCTGTAGTCAGGTAGCGCGTTAGGCCCATATTGGGGTTAGTGTATTTTAGTACAGTATTTCCTTCATCATCCTGGATGATTTCTCTTGTAATGTCTGACAGTTCTAATGAAGTATCTTGGCTAATGGGAGTTAAGTAGAAAACACCTCCCTCAAATCTTCCTGTAAAATGGGCGGGCAATCCAGTTGCATCTACATCATTTACTCCATTAAATAAGCTTCCATCAGCTTGAAATACTTCATGCAGAACCCCATTACTGGCGACAAGAATTCGGTTCCCACATTGCTCGATGCGTTCACTAAGTGGTACAGCCTGTGCAGGAATTTCCATTCCGTTGATAGTTACAGTACTTTCTGTCCATTCTCCTCTTAAATCAGGAACTCCTTCCTCTAGTGGAGTGCTGCAGTCTGCATAATAAGGCTCAGGGTATTCTACTCCATATGAGAATGGTACGATAGGGGTATTTACTCTGGGTATTTCTGTATCAGAACCAGAAAACCTCTGGTCAGCATCAAAGTTTGCCTTGGAGATCAGATAGTTTGTAGGATTGGACTGAAAGCCTAAGAAATTGAAGTAGGCATAGTTGATAAAATAGTCTTCCCCTACCTTCACTACAGTGGTAGGAAAGATATCTCCTGTGGCATAGGTAGTACCCACCTGCACTGCTGATGTCCAATTGTCGCTAGTCATAAACTTGGTAACAAAAGGAACACGCGGGTCTACCTCATTTGGATCAGCCGCAGCATTAGCCGTGTTACTTACTACTACTAACTCATCTCCATCCAGAAACATTCCATCCCCACTACGCAAAGAACCTTCTGGTAACTCTACCTCAGTAATACTTGATGGATCATCCAACATGATTTTATAGATCTTGTCATTAACAGAATGAACTACCAATAAAAATCCATCCTCATGGTATTCAATGCCATTAAAGCCTGTGAGTGTTATAGGATTTGAAGGAGCAAAACTGTTATCATTGAAGAATATGGAAGCTTGTCCCTCTGTATCCACCTTATAGATGATACCCTTGTCTGAATTGGTTACATAGGCATTCCCCATACTATCTACTGTCACATCATTCGTGAAGTTCAAAGGGAGTCCTGGGCCTGTAGGAAGACTAGCCAAGTCTATAGAATCAATTAAAGACCCATCTCCTAAGTTAAAGCGAAACAGTTGAGCTACTGTGGGGTCTTGAAAATTAGCCACCACAGCGAAGAAATGATCATTTTTTGCATCTATTTGCAAGCCAAAGGTACCGTTCCCATTAAAGACCCCGGCGGGGACTAAGTTGGAATAAGTACCATCAGTACGAACCAGGTTGATAGTTCCCCCAATGGCAGATGAAACAAGGAAAGCTTCCCTGTCAGGATCATACTCAACCCCCTCTGGAAGTATGGGCAAGTTTAGAATACTATAGGATACAAAGTCTATGTCAGCAGGTTCAGACCTAACGTCATAGGTAACTCGCATAGGATCATCCAAGGCCATAATGACAGGTTCCAGGTCTCTTGGTCCAGGTTGGGTATAAGCTTCTCCTTCAAATGGGGTAGTTCCAGGTCCTCCAGGGTTATAAAAAGCAGAATACCCTCCCTCCAAACTGGGGATTTCCAGGAACAGGATATTTCTGGCCGCCGCCGTGTCCCCCACTAAAATGATATCTATGTAATTATCTTTGTCCTCTGTGTAGCAATCACCATATTCCACATCCTCTCCTTCAACAGCACCTAAATCAGAAAGTCCGATCACTCTTAACGTACCTCCCAATACCTGATAATCTACACTGTCTTTTTCTATCAGTACTGTATCCCCATTTTCTCCTCTTACATGAATTCTAAAGAATTTTTCAAAATCAGTCGGACTTACCCCCCTTACTCCATCAGGTGAAAATCCACCTGTAGTCAACATACGAAGCCTAAAGTCTCCACCTCCGTATAGGTCAAATTCAGAGTTTGGAACAATTAAATTCCCCAGGATTTGTCCAGCATAGGAGTTGCTTACCCCTTCTCCAATAGGACGGTTTTCTACATAATTCAACTTGGCTCCGACTAATTTAGGACCGTTGCCTTCGTCATAAGGACTTAAGTCTGTTTCCCATGTAAGGCCTACTGCACTCACTAGCTGATTATTAGGTCCCACTAGCATTAACGGGGTATCATCTCCTACAATCTCACACTTAACAGGAAAGCGTGCATTTGGATCAGTACTAGCTAACTCATTACCAAACTCACCAAATACAACTACACAATTGCGTTCGTTATTCTCAAAATTGGGCCAGGAACTTGCGGCAAGTGGACTAACAACTTCTCCCGTATTCAGCGTAAATCTGAAATCCGTTAAATCAATAGTATTGGTCAATACGGGCCAACTAAATACGATAGGCAATCCATCTAAGCCTAAGGCACCATCTTTTAGCTCTGCATAGGGCCTTTGTAGAATGTATAGGGCCCCTATTTGCTGTTGAGTAGAGACTGAAGTGAATAAGCCCGTATTAGCAGTATCACAATCAATATCGGTCAGCCAAGCGCCTCCTACCTGTTCTACTATCTCCTGGCTGAGGACAGTTGTAGGTACACCGACTATATCACTGAAACCTAATCCGGCGGAAAGTATTTTCGGTTCCTCTGACCAGTAGTCAGCACCGATCAAATCTCCATCAAAAAAGGTGTTAAAAGGCGCGACTGGATAGTTGATAATTGTATCTTGTCCGAAGGTGAGCGAAAAGGTACTTAACAGGATAAGCAGGTTTACAAGAAAGGTTCTTTTCATGTTACTTTAGGGTTATGCCAGTTGCTAGTTGGCTGTGTGATTTAGCTTGTTAAAGCTATTCATACCCCTCTGCAAATGATATTAACAATGGATAAGAAAAAGGCCTGGAATAAAAACCTATACAGGCTTATTCCAGGCTTCACTTAATTCGGAATACTAAAAGTAGTTTTGGACTACTTAGTGGGACCTCACTTGGACCTATCCCTCTTCATTAGTCGTTTAATATGTGTCTAATTCGGACTATTCCTTTTTCCACTCCATGGTTTTGCTCATCATGCCTGCTTTCACCGTAACCATGAGCTTATCTCCTTTTTCCTCAAAAACAGCATTGTACCATTTGCCTTTCTTGGGACTAAACATTTTGCCTTTCCAAGAATCTCCATCAGCTTTTATCTCTTTAAGAATTGTGTTTCCAATTTTGGCCTTTGTGTTATCAGAAGAAGCAATAGTTCCCTGACAAACACCTCCAGTTTCAGTAATTTCTACTACGGTATTTTCATTATCAGTTCCCATATTCCAGGATCCGGCAATAGACTGTTGGCCACTTAGGTGTAAGGCAGATACAAGCATAATAAAAGT
>JBCBKZ010000061.1:0-5979 GCA_038520955.1 Bacteroidota bacterium
ACATGAGCAAACTCTTCTCCCTTTAGAGTAATCCCTATAACTATTTTTGTTTAGCCCCGATACTGTTATGTATTGGGGCTCTTTTTATCTGGAAATGCACGATCATTTCCCAAAACCAGCCATATTCTCCAGTATCCTCTAAAAACCTACCCATTACAAGGAGCGAAATAACCATTTACCAGATGATACACTCTGCTTACCATATGAAAGCTGTCAGCTACTAAGACCCTGGTTACAGAGGAGGCCCAAAAGCTATTTACTAGTGTAAGCAACAACAATAAGACATCAGAATTATGAAAGCCTATATATTCGTTATCACCTTGTTCTTAAGCCTTTCTTTAGCTCAGGCGCAGTCGTTCTCAGCCATGTACGCACAAAGCACAGTATCGATAGCTAAGGTATTCAGTAAGCCATACGCCCTCAACATGCCTGAAGTACATGAAAGCATCATGAAAGAAGGAATCAGAAGAAACCTCAGCTCTTATGAAACTGAAGTATCTGTCAGCATACTCGTAAGTAAAGACGGAAACTACCAGTACCATCAGATAAGAGAATCGATATCAGCAGAAAAGAAAATGATCCTTAGTGATCTCTTACCCGAACTCATCTTTGTTCCGGCCAAATTAAAAGGACAAAATGTAGAAGCTTGGGTAACGGTAAAAGTGAAAGTTTAATGGTGAATGTTTGTCCATAGTCAACCGTGTGTCCCCTGATCCAAACGTTTCAGGGGATTTTTCATGCCCAAACTTTAGTTAAAAACTGTATCCAGTTTCCGGAGAGAATCTTCTGTACTTCAGCTAGAGTGAGTCCTCTTTCCAGTAGAAGCTCCCCTACTACAGGTAAGTCTGCTATGCTCGCCATATCATGGGGGCTTTGTTCCTTCCCGAATCCTCCATCCAGATCCGTCCCCAGAGCTACCTGATCCGTATTTCCGGCCAGTTCGCATACATAGAGAATATGATCCACCACATGGGTGAGAGAAACACCAGTACCTTTTGGCGTACTTTCTCCCTTTATCCAGTTAGGGATGAGCATCCAGGTATCAAAAGCAATTCCAATGACAGCCCCCCTTTTCAGCAGTTCCTTATACTGTTCATCTGAAAACTGACGATGGTGAGGTACGAGAGTCCGACTATTTGAATGACTCGCCCAAACGGCTCCCTGAAACATATTCATGGCATCCCAAAAGCTCTCATCACAGAGATGGGTAGCATCCAGTATCATCCCCAGAGATTCCATCTTATTCAGAAGCTCCTTTCCTCTGGGAGTAATCCCTCCATTGGCATCCGTACCCATAGCGTATATCCCAGGTCCGTAGTGTGCCGGACCTACTGCCCTAAGGCCATATTCCCAGGCTCTTTCCAGGTGCTCCATAGAAATGATGGAATCTGCCCCTTCCAGACTCAGAATAAATCCTAGAGGGGTGTCTGATTCTTTTGTCTCCCAATCATCTATCTGTTTTTGTAAGCCCTCTAAATCCTTGATCTGCCTCATCTCGCCCGCATCTATCATAGTATGATACCATGCCAACTGAGCTTGCGTCTGCGCCCAGGCTTGTTCCTGGGAGTTCCAGCCGGGTAGCGGATTATCAGGTGCTACATAGCGAGCTATCTGGGTAGCCATACAGAGGCCTACCTTCCCTTTGCGCATCTCCTCAAAAGAAATAGTCGCATTCTCACGACCGGGCTTATCCGTCAGGCCTTTCTCTAATGAATTAATCTGATGAAGGGGCTTCCGTAAATCACGGTTCCATTCCATGGCGTTCATCGCGAGATCCAGATGTCCGTCAAAAATTAGCATAGGTTAAATACTGAGTATTCTGTCTCTGGCAGACACTTTCCAAAGATCCTTGATTTGATGATTCTCAATGACGTAAGCTTGCTGATACAGGGCTACTGTTGGGCAGATGTGCTGAGGAATGCCATACAGAAGATCACCAACCTGAAACTGATCAGTTTTAGCTGTTTGCAAGACCAAATGTTCTTCACTCTGCCCCAGAAATTTAGCCTCTGGCAAGGCGGGGAAAAATACTCGCTTCTCCAAAGGGTTCTCCGCAGCTATGGCTTTATGCCCCAGGTCCAGCGTTAGTCTATTCTCACCGGGTTTGCTGATAATACGGGTAGCTATGACAGCCGCCCACTCAAAAGGTAGGTCCGGAAGCATCTTCTTATAGCCATAATCCCAGAACACATAAGTGCCCGGACTCAGGAACACTTTCTCCCTCAAGCTGTGAACAGAAAAGGTAGGTGAACCTCCAGCTACAATTTTAGGTACTGAAATACCTTGATCTGAGAGCTGCATAATGAAGGCTTCCACATCAGAAAATGCCTGATCAGATTTCTCCTTTCTTTCTCCAAACTCACTATCTCTTAGATGCCCATCATATACATGTAAGCCTTCAAAGCTTAGGATATTCTCGGGAGAGGCTAGAATCTTCTGAATGAGGGCTTTGGCTGGTTCTCCGGGCATGATCCCACTCCTGTGCATACCATTGTCCACGTCTATCCATAAGCCTACTTTGATTCCCAACGCTTGTACCGCCTCTTGAATCTGACTTAATATGCCTTCATCATCTACTATGGTAGCGAAAAAGGTCTTTGGATAGGCCTCCACCAAATCCATAAAGCGAGAGAGCTTAGGTCCTACCAACTGATGGGCGATAAGGACTTCCTCCGCACCTGCTTTGGCCAGCATTTCAGCTTCTGCTATGGTGGCACATTTAAAAGAAGAAATACCATGTTCCAGATGAAGGCGAGCCACTGCCTCCATTTTATGAGTTTTGACGTGTGGCATCAACCGCTTAGCGTCTCCGGCTATTTCACACATCTTCTGTATGTTCTCCTTAACCGTTTCCGGATGGACCATTAGACAAGGAGTGTCCAAAAGTTCCGGATTCTCCAACTGGTACCAACTCATCAGACTTCTATTTCAAATATGGCTTCTATCTCTACCGGGACGCCATGAGGTAACATCATCCCCACAGCAGATCTTGCACCTACCCCATTATCTGGCCCCATTAATTCTCTCATCAGCTCACTGAATCCATTAATCACCAACGGATGCTCCCTAAAGTCCGGCGTACAATTCACCATCCCAAGGGTTTTTACCAGACACTTCAGTTTGTTCAGGTCTCCCAGTTCTGCTTTAATACTGGAAAGCATGTTTAGACCTACCAGTTCAGCCGCTTTTGCAGCCGTAGCTGTATCCATGTTTTCTCCTACTCTGCCTTCAAGCTTATTTCCATCAAAGTCTACAGGAACGTGGCCTGAGGCATATAGATGATTACCGGAAATGCAGACTGATTTATAGATCCCTCCTTTTGGTGGAGGTGCAGGAAGGCGTAGTCCAAGTGCAGCCAGTTTTTCTTCCATGATGATGTTTTGTGTGTTACTATGAAATGACGAGGTGAAGAATATAGACACCAATCAAGCCGACTACAGAAACAATGGTTTCCATGACTGTCCAGCTTCTAAAGGTCTCTTTGATAGAAAGATTGAAAAATTCCTTGAACATCCAAAAGCCTGAGTCATTTACGTGAGAAAGCATCAAGGAACCCGCACCCGTAGCGAGTACTAGTAGTTCTGGTCTGACCCCAGAAGTAGCTACCATAGGAAGGATGATTCCGGCAGTGGTCAGGCCTGCAATAGTAGCAGAACCCACACTTACCCTGATCAAGGCTGCGATTCCCCACGCCAGGAAAATAGGCGACCAGGAACTGGCAGACAGCAATGAACCTACATAATCACTAATCCCACTATCAGCCATTACCTGTTTCAAGGCACCCGCACCAGCGATGATGAGCATAATCATGGTAATGCTCTTGACAGACTCTACCAGGCTGTTCATAATGTTCTCCATCTTCCTCCCTCTCCTTAGGCCAAGGAAGTACACTGCCACACATACAGATATCAGCATGGCCAGGATAGGATTCCCTAAAAACTCGAGGATTTCAGCAGTGGTGGTTCCAGGCGTTACGTAGTTCATAAGAATAGTTTTCCCACCTATAAGGATGATAGGAAGTAGAGCCGTGAGAATACTGGTAGCCACACTGGGCATTTCTTCCTCAGTAAAGATCTTGGTCTCAAACAGATCTTTAGGAGGAGTAGGATTCATGTCTTTCAGGGTACGTGAGAATACCAGACCAGCCAACAGTATAGCTGGCACGGCTACTATCAATCCGTACATCATGGTGAGTCCTATATCCGCATTGAAGTCAGCGGCTATGGCCGTGGGTGCCGGATGAGGGGGCAAATAACCATGCGTAACAGACAGGGCGGAAAGCATGGGAAGAGCAACATAGATCAATGGAAGCCTGGTAGATGCCGCAATGGTAAACACCAAAGGAACCAAAATGATGAAGCCCACCGAGTAAAACATGGGGATCCCCACGATGAAACCTGTCAGCATAAGAGCAAACTGAATTCGCTTGATCCCAAAGAGCTTGACAAGGCTATCTGTAATGCGCTGGGCGGCGCCACTCTCTGCCACCAGTTTCCCTAACATGGCTCCAAATCCCAAAATCAGGACGATGAAGCCCAGTGTACCTCCAATTCCGTTTTGTATGGCTTGAACGGCATCCAGCACAGGCATTCCCTGGGCGAGGCCCACACCTAAAGCAACCAGTACAAAAGCGATGAAAGCGTTTACCCGGAAGAGGGCGATAAGAAGTAACAGGAGAACAACTCCAGTGATGACTATGACGAGTGGCATATGTAGTAGTTAGTGTGTGATTCTTTAAAGATGCGGAATTCTCTTCACACTACTCTATTTTTCCAGATAATCTGTTGAATGAAGGTCGTAGAGACACAATGCATTGTGTCTCTACCTTGGTTCTTCCGATTCCGTAGGAGTCCCATCTCACTAGCCCGTTAGGGCACCATCAAGCATGGCTTCGTAGGAGCCAAACACCCGAAAAATAACGATCCCCTACCCTTCCCAGCTTTTCTGAATGTAGCTGCCCGTTTCCACATCCTGCTGGATCTGGAGATAGGTGCTGATCTCTTGCTGGAGGTCCTCTACGTGAGAAATGACGCCCACAATCCTGTTCTCTTTACGGAGAGAGGTAAGCGTCTGGAAGATGATCTGAAGAGACTGCTTATCCTGAGAACCAAAACCTTCATCCAGGAAGAAAAAGTTCTGGTCAGACTTGGCCTGCTGATGCACCTGATCTGCCAAGGCGAGGGCCAGGGAAAGAGACGCCTGGAAGGTTTGGCCACCTGACAACGTCTTCACACTACGGGTCTGCCCTTCATTCAGGTAATCACGCACCTGAAATTGGTTAGCATCGGTAGTTTCAAGTCTTAGACTCCCACGGGTGAGCTTGGTGAAACGATGGTTTGCTGCTTCGCAAAGCTGTCTGAGGTACATGGTTGACACATAGTTCACAAAGCCGCTTCTGGCAAAGAGGCTCTTCAGGGTCTTTATGTCTTCTGCCCTCAGGCCAAGCTGTTCGCGTTCCTGCTGGAGCTTCTGCTTCTCTTCAAGCTGGCTCTTGGTTCTAGCTATCTCTTGCTGAGTAGCTCCTATCTGCTTGGTTTGCTCTTTTTGGGCTTGTTCTTTCTGCTGAATTTCTTCTACCAGCGCATCATAAGAGGCAGCATCCAGCTTGATCCCTCTGGTTTGGGTTTCCAGTTCTTCCAGCATCCCTTGAGATTGGTGGAGCTCCTGGCGAAAGCTGCTGATGGCTTCCCTTTCCCCAGAAATATCCAGCGCCATGTTCAGAATCTGCTCCACTGAGCTGGCATTCTCATACCCCGACTCGCTAATGGCCTTATCCAATTGCTGGTGGCCTTCCGCTAAGGCTTTGGTGAGCTTCCCTTCCTGTTCAGTTAGGGTTTCCATTTCTCCACTCAGGCTATCTATACCGGAACGGAGCTTCTTCACCCTTTCATCTGCCTGCGCAAAGAGGGTATTCAACTGGGCATATTCATTCTCTAGTTTGTCTTGCTCTACCTGAATTTGTTCGGCTGATACTTGCCT
>JBCBKZ010000061.1:5989-13692 GCA_038520955.1 Bacteroidota bacterium
AGTCCAGTTTCTGGAGGCTCTTAAAGCCAGACTGGAAAGACACATCAGTTTCCTGATATTCTTTCTTCAGGACTTCTAAACGCTCTGCGTACCTATCCAACTTTTGCTGAAGGTCATGGAAGAGTTCCTGCTTGCTACTCCTGCTTTGAGAAATTCTGATGGACTGCTCATCTGTCTCTGATTGCTGGAGAATCAACTGCCGGACTTCGTCTGGTGATTTATCTCCTATGAGAGATTTCTCCTGAGACTCATGTGCATGTATCGCCAGCTGGGCCTCTTCCTTTTTGGCAGACAGTTTTTCTACCTCAAGGCCTTTCTCTTTTACCCTGCTTTCCAACTGTTCCAGTTGGAGATAGATTTTTTGCTGTTTCTCTCTTTGAGTGGTTATGGAGTTTAACTTTTCTTCCAGCTTATATTCCTGTTCCCCTCCTGGAGCTGTACGCATAGGATCCGGATGATGAACTGACCCACAAAGCGGACATGGTTCTCCATCCACCAGCTGTGCACTGAGTTCCAGCAAATGTGCTTGTGCTTGTTGTAGGCTCAGCTCTTTTCGGGCCTGCTTTACCTCTTCATCCAACCTACCCAAACCTTGGGTCAGAATGGGAAGGATTTGGGGGATCTCCAGGGTATACTGGCTTAGTTCCAGCGAGCTTTCTTTTAACAGGGTACGCTTCTCAGATTTCACTTCTTCCAATTGCCCAGTAGCTTCTTCTACTTCCTTTCCAATTCTCTTCTGCTCAGCCTCCAGAGTGTCCAGTTTATGGATCCAGTCTTTCCACTGCATCAGCTCCTTTAGATCGGGCTTCCCCTTCTGCAATTTCTCCCACTCGGCTTCCAACTCCATCAGCTCCTTTTGAAGGTTCTGTTGAGTAGCCTTCTCCTCCTCTATCAGCTTTTGTCCCTTATCTATACGTTCTTGCTTATCTCCCAGTATGCGCTCCAGTTCCTGAATACCTGAAAGCTGTTCCAGTTCTTTTGCCTTTTGCAGAATACTTTCTCTATTCAAGTATTGTTCTTGTATTCGCTCAAAGTTGCTCTCGGCATGTTTAAGTAGGTCCTTATCCTTTTCAAGCCGCACCTCTTTGAGGCCCTTTTGGCGCTGTAAATCTTCTGCTTGAGAACGAATCTCCTTCTGTTTAATCAGCAGCGGGTTCAGGTGGGTCACACAGTATTCATACTGCTTGAGGGTTTGTTCTCTTTTCTGAAATAAGGCTTCCTGGTCCAGCAAGCCGCGAACGAGAATTCTCTGCTTTTGGAGTCGGTCCAGTTTCAGTTTCTGCTCTTCCAGCTCTGCAAGTTGTTTCCGCTTTCCTTGTAGTTGTGTCTCCTGTAGCTGATAAGCCGCTTCTAACTCTTCAAGTTGCGTTTCTAATTCTTTGATTCTCTCTAGCGTAATGGCCTCTAATTGTAGAAGAAGCGTCTCACAATGGTTAATCTTATCCTGGTTCTTGCGCTCGAGGGAAACAGCCTTATTGTAGAGTTCATATTTCTCCAGCTGAAAAATCTCTTTCAGCATCCTCACTCTGTCTGTGTCTGTCAGCTGAAGAAATTCCTGGAATTTTCCCTGAGGGATAATGATGGTTCTCCGAAAATTTTGGTAGCTGAGTCCGGTGAGTTCCTTTGCAGTTTCTACTTCTATGGGAAGCCACTGCTCCTCCTCCAACTTATAGGCCTTTCTGGGAAGAAGGGTAACATCATCAAAGCGCTTGGAGTTACGCTTGGCTTGGGCCTCAAACTTGTAGCGTTGTTCATTCACCTCAAATTCGAAGGAGATAAACATGCGCTGGGAACGCAGGTTCATCATGTTGTAGGCACGATTGTCCCGCTTATTTAGGCGTTCGGATTCTCCATAAAGGGCATAGGAGATGGCTTCCAAAATGGAGGACTTCCCGCTTCCGGTAGCTCCAAATATGCCAAATAGCTGAGCTGTGGTAAGCGGCTCAAAGTCTATATCGTGCTGGCCCTGATAGGAGTAGAGTCCTTGTATACTGAGGTGCTTGGGAATCATAAGAGTTAGGCTTCTTCTTCCTGAGAAATCACTTCCTTAAATAGAGAGAGAATGTTCTCATTAGGTGCTTGCTGGTGTTTGTGTTGAAAATAGTCCATGAAGAGGGATTCCATGTCTTTGCTTAGATCTACGGAATAGCCTTCTGCTTGCTCATCTGAGGAGTCTTGAATCTGCGGAATGATGGAAATCAGTCCGTCATTCTCTTCAAGAAGTATCTTCCTTTCTGCTGCGGTTAGGAAATCTGTCAATGCCAGGCTTAGTTCCACCCAGCTATTGGGATTATCTTTTAGCAGCTTTCGTGCTTCCTCTACGGAATCCGCTTTCAGACGAACCAGTGTTCTCCCGGCTTTCAGAGGGAGTTGTTTTACTTCTGTGGTTTTGCCGGGTTCAAGTTCCAAAATGTTCACATACTTCTGCTGTCCGGCCTCACTCATGCTATAACCCAAGGGACTCCCACTATACCAGACGGGAAAAGACGGATGAGTAACCTGATGGGCTCTGTGTAAGTGCCCAAGCGCTACATATTGAATATTCTCAGGAAAATTCTGTGCATAAATTTCGGAGGCACCTCCTACCGTGAGTATGGGTTTCTCGCCTTCTATTTCTTCCGGTTTTTCTGCTCCTTCTCTGGCGATCACAAACAGGTGGGTCATCAACACATTACAGCCCTGATCATCACAGTAGGTTTCTGTTGAAGCTTTCCAGGAACTTTCGAGTACGCTTCTCAAGGCTTCCTCTTCTGCCTCACTCCCGAGCGCTTTCTTCAGGCGGATTTCATTAGCATAGGGAGTAAGAATCAGCCTAAGAGGATGTTCTGAACCGGGCAGCTTCAATTCCAGGAAGCCTTTATCTGACCTGATTACTTCCAATCCGCTTTCAAGCCTGAAAGTAGGGACCTGACTATTAGGGTAGCCTGTAAGAATGATTCCACATTCTCTGGCTAAGGGATCAGGGGCTTCTATTCTGTCGGGAGAGTCGTGGTTACCGGCTATGCCTATGACGGCACGTTGGCCATTATTCGCCAGTTTTTTTAACGTCTGATAAAACAGCTCTATGGCTTCTATGGAGGGGTTGACTGTATCAAACAGATCTCCCGCAATCAGGACCGCATCTACTTCTTCCTGATCTGCTATTTCACAGATCTCTGCCAGTACATTTTTTTGCTCAGCGAGGCGTGAAACATGATCCAATCTTTTACCTAAATGCCAGTCGGCCGTGTGCAGTAACTTCATATGTGAAATTAGTAAAAAAAGGACCATCTACCCTAGGGTAAACGGTCCCAACAAAGGAAAGCTCAGCTACATCAACTCTTCGAATCCACTTTGTTTGGATATGTATAAGTATGGCCAACTTCATGAGCGCTTTTAACCTCTTTCTCCATGAGGAAAATAGGGGGTGGATTATGTTGTTTTGCAACCCACCCCTGGCCCCTCCGAAGAGGGGAAGAACTCTACTCAGATAATAGCTTCAGGGCTACCCCCCCATAGCTATTACTAGATCGTCCAAAGCTCCTGCTTTGAGACGGAACTGGTGGCGGACTCCTGTCCGCATGTAGAAACGGACAGGAGTCCGTAGCAAGAGCTTTACAAGCAGAGCTTGTAAAGTCTCGTAATCTAAGTTCAGCGTTTTGTAATGGTATATGCCACGGGAAATAGACGCTGCATTCTCTTATCAATATCACTGATGGTTACTCTGCCATCCTTATTGCTATCCAGGCCTCTATTCTGGGTATATTTTTTAGAAGGCTTTGAGAATAAGGTATAGCATAAGTCATTCTGTCTGGCCTTAGGATAGAGTACCGCCAAGTACGTATCCGTCAGGCTAGTGTATTCTCCATATCTCTGTCTCACCTTATTCAGGTAGTGGTACACATAGTCCAACTGGCGCATGGCATCCATCTGCTTGATTTGGGAGACGGTGGTGTTCATATCCGCTGCAGTAGCCGGCATAAACTGGATCAATCCCGTAGCGCCTGAGCCTGCACGATTCACCGCTTGCGGGTCAAAGCTCGACTCTGCACTGATGATGCTCATCAACCACTCTGGGGGAATGTCTAACAGCTTTCCCACCTCCTTGACCTTTTGCTGGAATCCATTCACATCATGAATGTAGGTCGACGCTTGATCACTTAGATAAAGTGAACTCCTATTAGCTGCAGCACCAGTAGCATGATTAGCTTGTGTAATTAGCACATTAGGCTTTTCTACTACCTCAGAATAGGCTATTTCAGTCTGTGGCTGCTTATTCTCCTCAAAAGAGTAATCTGCAGAGGAAGAAATAGAAGCGGGCATGTAGGTAGATTCGTATGCAGCCTTGGTACTTTCTCCCCCCAACGCATCATCACGCTGATAGAAGTAGTGGCTAAATACGTGGCTCCCTACAAATATGGCTAGAACGCCTAATCCACGAATGCTCTTGGTAAAAAAAGCAGGTACAAAAACGTAGTTCCCCCCTGAACGCGTTAGTCGCGTTTCCGATCTGTAACGTTTCATTATGTTCTCTCTTAAAGTGTAAAAGTCCGATTGTAGCTTGAGGTTGAACTCCATTTCAACTAGAGTTCTGTGTTCCTTTTAAGTGAGAACGAAAAAATTCTCATTTCATTAGCAAATATGCTAATTATTTTAGCATTAACCAATAAAGAGAAATAAAAAATGAGCTACTTTTTAGGTAGCTCATTCACTTTTATCAGATATATATCTGAATTTCAGATACTTTGAGGATATAAAATTTTTCTAAATAATCCTTTATTCCAGTGCTACGTCGCCTTCCGCGGCAATCCACATCTACCCATGGGACTTACTTTTTTCCTTAGCAAAAAAAGTAAGCAAAAATGCAGTGTCTCTCCAATGCATCCCACTTTCCTCCCACAACCCGTGGAGCGACGGCCTACCCGCTTAAAGCTTCAGATTCTTAACCATGAGATCATTCTCTAGACAATCTACAAATATTTCCTCCTTATGATTTATCCATGCTTTTGTCTACCAGTTCGGCTAAATCATAGACTTCTACTTCTGCTTCTTTCTCGTAGTGCTTGACGCCATCTATCATCATAGTCAGACAAAATGGGCAAGCAGCTGCTATCACTTTCGCATTGGTTTCTAAGGCTTCTTCCGTACGCTCTATGTTCACTTCCTTATTTCCCTTCTCTGCTTCCTTGAACATTTGCGCTCCTCCAGCTCCACAGCACAGTCCCTTGGTACGGCAACGTTTCATCTCAGCTAAGTCTGCATCCAATGCTTCCAAAACTTTTCTGGGTGCTTCATAGATGCCGTTGGCACGTCCCAGATAGCAAGAGTCATGGTAGGTAATTTTCTTACCCTTAAACTCTCCCCCTTCCTTCATCTTGATTCTCCCATCATTGATCAGCTCCTGCAAGAAAGTTGAATGGTGGATCACCTCATAATCTCCTCCCAGGTCCTTATACTCGTTCTTGATGGTATTGTAACAATGAGGGCAGGCAGTGATCACCTTCTTCACCTCATACATATTCATCAACTCTATATTCTGCATGGCCTGCATCTGGAAGAGGAATTCATTACCGGAACGTTTGGCGGGATCTCCAGTACAGGTTTCTTCCGGTCCTAATACTGCATAGTCTATTTCCAGGGCAGAGAGGATTCTCACAAAAGCCTTGGTTACTCTTTGGTAGCGGGCATCATAGGACCCGGCACATCCTACCCAAAAGAGGTATTCGGGTGTTTTGCCCTGTGCTACTACCTCTGACATTAGCGGGACTTGTATATTTTGTGTACTCATATTCTGTGGTGTTTTGTCTTAGCGGCTTGGCGCCTTTGCGTGAAAATATGCTCACAGGAGACGCAAGCATTGCGCCTCTACAAATATTACTTCTCTATTTCGTTAGCCCAGTTGAAACGGTCAGCGGCTGGGAAGGCCCAGGGCGCGCCGTTGTTTTCTATGTTGGTGGTCATGGCTGCCCATTCTTCCGGCATATTAGAATCTTCCATGATGAGGTGCCTACGCAACTCTACAATGATGTCTACCTGGTTTATATTCACCGGACAGGCTTCCACACAGGCATTACAAGTGGTACAAGCCCTTAACTCTTCCTCCGTGATGTAGTGATCACCTAGGAGCGTATGCCCAGCAGCTTCCTCAGATCCTGCCACACCATTTCCAGCTACCATCATTCCATTCTCATCCGGGATCAACTTAAACTTCTGGATTTCTTCCAGTCTGTCCCTCACGTCCATCACAATCTTACGAGGAGAAAGTTTTTTCCCGGTGATATTGGCTGGGCAGACAGAGGTACATCTCCCACACTCCGTACAAGTGTAGCTATCCATCAAGCTCTTCCAGGTAAGGTCTGTCACATCCTTAGCTCCAAATCGCTTAGGTGCATCTGGATCTTCAGGAGGCGTATAGTTAAAGTCGAAGGCAGCTTTTACCTCTTCCTGAATATGCTTAGAGGAAGTAAGTTTTCCCTGGTCTTCCAAACGTGAGAAATACACATTGGGAAAGGCCATAATCACGTGGAAGTGCTTGGATATAGGTAGGTAGTTCAAGAATAAGAGTATCCCAACGATATGTCCCCACCATCCTACTCTTTCCAGCATATGAAGGCTAGCCGCATCAGATCCCAGCAGTCTCATATCCGCCAATGAATGGCTAATAGGATACATACCCGGTAAATCCGAAATGGTTCCTGTTCCACTTGCTGACAAAGCGCCAGCACCCATGCTGTGAAGCGTAATATCTGCTATGTTGAAGATGAAGAGAGAGATCATCAACACAATCTCCGTTACCAGGATCAGGTTGGCATCCAGGTGAGAATAGTTCTTCATCTGAATCAGTCCCTTGGACTCTGTCATCTCTACCCCCTCAAATCGTTTTACCTTGATCACGTTTCTTCTGATGAGAAGAATGATCGAAGCCACAATTACCAAGGCCCCAAGAAACTCATTGATAAACATGAGTCCGCTATAGACAGGCTCTGTGAACTGTCCTAGTATTCTGTGCTGACCGGAAAGACCATCTATGATGATTTCCAGTACTTCAATGTTGATGACGATGAAACTCACATACAGTATCCCGTGAAGGACGGCAGGGATCACTCGCTTAAACATCTTCTGCTGGCCAAAGGCTACCAACGCCATCTTCTTCAAACGCTCTACGGGCCTATCCGACCGGTCTACAGGTCTTCCCAGCTTGATATTCTTAGAAATGCGAGAAATTTGGAATGAGAAATAGCCTAAGCCTGCGGCGAGAACAATAAAGAAAATGATTTGGCTTATCATAGTAGTCTGTTTTGTGAGAATTAAATATAGACATTATGAGAATTCTAGATTAGGTAATTCAGCTCTGATCTCACATATGTCCCTTGTTTTCCCCTAAGAATAGCTTTTTAGGAGCTATTTATAATGTTTCTAAAGAGATTCTTTGTCTTAAAAAGTCTTCCCCCAGATTAGTTCGTTCCAGTGCTACGTCGCCTTCCGCAGCAATCCACATCCGCCCCTGGGACTTACTTTTTTCCTTAGCAAAAATGCAGTGTCCCTCCAATGCGACCCACCATCCTCCCACAACCAGTGGAGTGACGGCCAGCCCTCTTTCTATGAACTTCAGTCCCTCATCTTAAAAGAGGAAGAGTTACAAGTATTTCATGAATCTCCTTAGCAACTCAAACAAATATAGTATGCATGCATACTATATGCAATGCATGCATAGAATTTTTCTA
>JBCBKZ010000620.1:0-3829 GCA_038520955.1 Bacteroidota bacterium
TAAGCTGGAAGAAATGCTACTCTATCTTATCCAAAAAGAAGGAAAGGGAGTCCTACACTTTTTGTTAGCTGACTCAGCCATACATAAGGAAGGCCATTTACAGCAGGTAGTAAGTAAACATGCCTACCACAGACTTAGCCTGGATGAGTTGGCTTTTCTCTGTCATATGAGTGTTTCCACCTTTAAGCGAAAATTCAAAGAAACCTATGATGCTTCTCCGGCCAAGTGGTTTCAGCGAAAACGACTAGAGAAAGCCAGAAAGGAGCTGGTGGAGAATCACATCCATCCAGGAGAACTATATATGGAAGCTGGATTCGAGAATTTCTCCAGTTTTTCTCAGGCTTTCAAGAAAGAATTTGGCCAACCTCCTAGCCATTACCTCAGTACGAACATTTGAGCTTTTTGCCACAATGCTTGGTCTGATTTGAATAACCCTGCAGGGGCTAAAGGCCATAGATTTGCCTTCATACTAACATTGATTCATTATGAAAAAGGCAATTCTTATCACAATCACCTTATTGATCAACGGGCTTTTATCTGCCCAAACCTTTACCCTCAAAAGTACAGATGTATCTGGTCAGGCCAGCCTGAAGGAAGTATTTAATGGCTTCGGATGTACAGGAGAAAATATCTCCCCCCAACTCAGTTGGGAGAATGTACCAGAAGGGACACAGAGCTTTGCGATTACCATGTATGACCCGGATGCACCTACAGGAAGTGGATGGTGGCACTGGCTGGTATTTGACCTGCCGAGGGCTACTACCACTATCCCATCTAATGCAGGTAACACAGAGATGAACCTACTGCCTGCTGGGGCTATCCAAAGCACCACTGACTATGGAACCACAGGCTATGGCGGACCTTGTCCACCAGAAGGACATGGACTTCACGAGTACATGATTACGGTCTATGCACTGAAAGTACCTTCATTAGGGTTAGACGCTACAGCATCCCCAGCCTTGGTAGGTTATTACCTGAATGCAAACGTCATAGAAAAAGCTTCCATCGTGTTTTATTATCAGCGTAAGTAGTAGATTAGCTGACATGGAATGGAACGCGAATCTGTATAACCAGAAACATGCTTTTGTCTACCAGTTTGGGACTTCCCTGGTGGAGATGTTGGCCCCGCAGGAAGGAGAACACATACTGGACATAGGCTGTGGAACTGGTGAGCTAAGCCAGCAAATCAGCGAGCATTGCGAAGAGGTAGTGGGCATAGATCAGTCCGCCAATATGGTGGCTCAAGCCAGGGAGAATTATCCTGCGCTGACCTTTCTGGAACTAGATGCCGCTTCCTTCAATCTGAACAGACAATTTGATGCAATATTTTCAAATGCTACCCTTCATTGGGTAGCAGATTTTCATGGCGCTATCCAGTGCATGTATGATCACCTTAAGCAAGGAGGAAGAATGGTCATAGAGTTTGGTGGGAAAGACAATGTGGGGGCTATTCTCAAAGCACTTAAGCATTCTCTAAGAAAAAGAGGATATACAGAACAGGCCGCCTTTAATAGATGGTACTTCCCTTCAGTTGGAGAGTATACCACTGAACTTGAGAAAGCAGGATTTAGGGTATTATCTGCTGAGCACTATGATAGGCCTACCCAGTTAGTAGATAATGAGGATGGCATAAAGGACTGGCTCACCATGTTTGGGAAGGATTTCCTGAAGGGGATAGCTGAAGAGGAGATAGATGATATTCTGGAGGAAGTTCAGGCATCCTTGAAGCCCAGCTTATACCAAGAGGGCAAGTGGTATGCCGATTATAAGCGACTTCGGATAAAGGCTCTCAAAGAGTAAATCTGAGATGCCTATCAAAATCAGCCTTACGGATACTTTCTCCTGTTCTCTAGAAAGAGCTTTCAAGGTGCCTATTCATGGAGATGCCACGCGCTTTTTTACTGGATACCGTTTCCAGCCAGCCGTAACCGGATTTCTGGAAGATAGCACTTGGGGAGAAGTCGGGGGTTATAGATATCCCACCACAGATGGAAATCTACTTCTTAAACCGGGCATTACTTTTTATGATGTCATTCTCCAGAAAGTCCCGAATGAGTACTGGGAATGGGCCATTTATGATTTCAGGTCTCCTTCTCTGTTCTTCCTGAAGAAATGTGTGGGTTCATGGGAAGTGGAAAAACAATCTAGCGGAAAGATTCAAGTCTCCTTTACCTATCAGTTAGTTCCAGCTCGCTGGATATGGTCTCCTCTATGTTGGCTGTTTGCACAAGTCCAATGGAGGGGTATGATCAAAAGAGCCTTCGCTGAGATTAAAGTGCAGGCAGAATCAGATGAGGTCCTGTATTACGACCTCAAAAGACCCTCCGGAGAATAAAATTTGTGTAAGTTGGGGATAACTACTTGCTAAAATGATTAGGTAGTAAGGGTAGTTTTTACTGGCGAATGAATTCGCCACTACATGTAGGGGTGAATTCATTCGCCCTGAAAAAGTAAAGGTTAATCTTTGTTGTATATAACTGTTCCGCGATGCACCGCACTGAAAAAATCTCCTTTAAGGATGGCCATGAGGTAGAAATTCAGATCTACTCAGCTAATAGTCCCATCACATATCTATTCATGCCCGCCCTGGGAGTGAGAGCCTCTTTCTATCCACCCTTTGTAGAAGCCTTACAGAAGGAAGGTATCAATGTAGTCCTTATGGATTACAGAGGAAAAGGAACTTCCAGTCTAAGAGCCTCTCGTAAAGTAGATTTTGGCTATGAGGTCCTGATACAGGATATGGCTAAGATAGTGGACCGTATCCATGAGATTTTTCCTGATACTAAATTGGTGGTAGGCGGCCATAGCTTGGGAGGACAAGTAGGTTGTTTGCTCGCTGCCAGATATCCAGAGAAAGTAGTGGGTATACTGAAGATTACTTCCTGTCTGGTGTACCACAAAGGCTGGTCAGGATGGGGCAATGTTCAGGTAAGAATGGCGGGAACCCTTTTCCCACTCTTAGCAGGGATAGTAGGCTATTTTCCTGGAGAGAAGGTGGGCTTTGGTGGAAGAGAAGGAAAAACTTTGATAAAAGACTGGGGACATAATGCCCTTACGGGTAGATATGAACTGTCAGGAACAGACTTCAACTATGAGTCTGCCCTTCCGAATACGCTCAAACCCCTTCTATCTATTTCTATCAAAGGGGATTTTATGGCTTCTTATCAGGCAGTGAAAAATCTCTATCAAAAGCTTCATCCTGACTCTCCTGTTACGCATCACCATATTTCTGCCGAGGAGGTAGGGATAGAAAAACTAAACCATTTCAACTGGGTCAAGAAACCTAAATATGTAGTTAAGCTCATGGCGGACTGGTTGAAGGAGATCTTCAGATAAGAAAATTTACTTCCCCACCATCACATCGTAGGCTTCTGGGATAGATTGGCAAGTAAATATTAGGAATAAAGTTTTTGATAGGTTATTACGATAGGTATATTTTGATGATCTGCAAATTTGCATGAATTGTAGTTAATGGCTAGTATTATTAACGCTAATTATACCATCAAGTAGAAATCTCATATGAAGCGCATTTTAACCCTTACGATCCTATTTATTAGTTTTAGCTACTTATCACTTGCACAAAGTATTAGCCCTACAGGAGAAGTTTTTGATCTCGATTTTGAAGTTACTCCTAATGTGAGAAATGACTTTCTCGCTATTTCAGGTAACTATGCTATGGTCTCTCATCATGCAGCAGACGGGAAAAAAGGTGGAGAAACCCTGGAGTATGCTGGGCAAATAAGAGTATTTGAGAGAAATAAAGATGGAGAGTGGGTGGACCATGGGCTTCTAGCTGGATCTTGTGAAAAGGCTGCTTCAAGGTTTGGTG
>JBCBKZ010000621.1:0-3828 GCA_038520955.1 Bacteroidota bacterium
TAACAAGCAGGATTCTAAGCTGCTTGTTATCTGTATTAATCTGCTCAATTTTTTCATTGTAAAATTGCACTAAAGACTCTTTGCTTCTTCTTACCTCATGGCTCACATAATTTTGCGCAGTGAAGAGTGCAATTAGAGCAGTAGCAAAGGCAGTGATTAATGCCGAGATTACAGTGGACTGGTTTATAGACATAATTTAAATTAATTAAATAGATAAAACTGAATTAATTAGTAAACCAAGTCAGGGAATGAACATAAAACTAATTTTTTTAGCCTAAAAAACCAATAAAAATAGTATTTCTCTAATTTTCTTTAATTATCATCACAATTATGTCAACGTTCATTGCCAGATTTAATAGCAGGTATCTCTAGCTGGGTTACGTACAACGTAAATACAGACATTCACCCTTTCACGAAGCAATATTTGAAAGCTACCCTTATCCAGCATGGAGAATTTGATAGAAGAGTTCCCAAAGCCAATGCCTATGAACTACACCAAGGCTTACAGTACGTAGGCGTAACTTCCAAGCTCGTCGTGTACAAAGGATTCGGCCACGGCATCACTAAACCTAAAGAAAGGCTAGCCGCCACCTGGCATAACTGGCAGTGGTTTGCTAAGTACATCTGGGGAGAAGGGGTGGATATGCCGGAGGAGTAAATGAGAATAGCTTTTCTTTCTTAGAAAAGTTGAAGCCACAGATACACAGATTAAATCAAGATGAGTATTAATTTTAATCTGTGAATCTGTGGCTATCAGGGAAGAAAACAAGCTATTACTATGTATCAGGTCAAAACCTCTTTAATATTTTTCCTTGTCTTTAAAGCCTCATTATCTATTTCACAAACAAAATTCAATACTGAAGAGAAAGATTCTTCAAACGTCTATTTTTATTCAATAATAAAGTATTGTGAATTAGTTGATTCTGGTCGGCTGAAAAAACAAGACATTTATGTTGAGAAGGATTATTTGCTAACAGATGGCTTACCAAATCAAATTAACTCACTTACAATAAAGTATTTGGATAAGAGCCAAATCAGGAAGTTTGTCAGGAAAAATACTCAAATCACTATATTAAAAATCTTCCCTCTTGCAGTTAAGGAGGAGGAATTCTCAGTTTTTATAGTTCCATTTTCTGTAACGTATAAAAAGAGGAAACTCAATTATATAAATGCAGGAAACTTTCAAGCTTCATTTCGGTATGACCAAACTAGTATGGGATTAGTTTTCAGTCATACCAAAATGAACGGAATTTAAGATTCTTAGTAATTGAATTAACTCAACTGCTTCTGCGCCTCTACATTCTTCACGGCCTGATCATACACCCTTTTCATTCCTTCTCTTAGGGAGATTTTGGGTTGCCAGCCAAGCTTATTGAAGACATGGTCCATATTGGCGTAGCGGGCGTGTACCCCTACCGGCTTATGTAGCAATGGCTTGATGGTAGGCTCGTAACCAGCAAACTCCGTAAACAGACTAATGATTTCCAGGAAGGTAGTGATCTTACCTGAGCCTATGTTAATGGCAGAACCATCCTTGATGTTGTCCAAGGCAAAGAGGATACAGTCTATGCAATCATCAATGTGCACAAAATCTCTTCCCTGTTTGCCTGTTCCCCATACCTCAAATGGATCTTCCATACCCGCAGCTCTGGCGGCAATGGCAGGAATAGGATAAGATAGGTCCTGATCTTCCCCATACCCTGAGAAAGGACGTACACAAGCTACGTGTAGTCCATAATGCTCAGCGGCTATTCTGGCCAGATATTCTCCTGTCAGCTTAGACCAACCATAGGTCATGTCTGGCTGTCCCAGGTTCCCACCGAAATTGATGTCCGTTTCTGTGAGGGCTACGTTCTCCGTCTGTCCTTGTAGCTGCACTGGGTAAGCAGCAGAAGAGGATGGGAACATCACTCTTTCCGGCATATGCCTTACGGCCCAGTAGAAAAACTCAGCATCTATAGACAAGTCCAGAGCTACTAGCATGGGGTCTCCATCTATCTTAGCACGGCCTCCTACTATGGCAGCAAAGTGGAACACATCTGAGAATTTCTCAGCTTTCATTCCCAGTCCTTGCTGCAGCCAATTTTCATCCTCCAGCATGGAACGAAGGAAGTTTCTATAATCTCCTTTATAGAATATGAGTCGCTCATCGGCGCCCCACCAGGAGACATTGCCTTCTTCTCTGGCTGCCTCTTTCTTGTCAAACAGTCCCTCAGCCTGAAGCCATTCTGCAGGACTAATGCCTACAGAAAGGTCGTCTACCATCACAACAGAATCTTCAGTATTAGTGAGCAGGTGGGTAACCATATTTCTTCCGACAAATCCACAACCGCCGGAAACGAGGTGATATCTCATAACGTCAAAATCTACAAACAGCTGAATAGAGGGTTCTTTCTTTGCGTCTTAGCGACTTTGCGTGAATCATTCTCACGCCAAGACGCAAAGTCGCTAAGTTTTTCTATCCTATCATTCGCTGCTTCACGTATTTATTTTATTAAGAATTCGTATTTGTTTGCATGCCTGATGCGCGTAAGCGTTCTCCTACCGCATCATCTCCTATAATGGTCTTAATGACGTACTGGTTCCTGTAAGGAGAATACCTCCCTATCAATTCTGCCAATAAGCCTGTCATTAAGAATATGATTCCAGTCAAGAAACATACCGACCCAAACAAGAGAGCTGGCAATCTATTTGTAATCCATATCTGCTCCACTAAGCGTATGTACGCCAGGTAAGCCAAAGTCCCTCCTCCTATCATCATGCAAATTACCCCCCAAAAGCCGAATAAGTGCATAGGCTTCTTCAGGTATTTCTCCGTCAAGACTATGGTTAGCAAGTCCAGAAAGCCATTGATGAAGCGGTTCAATCCAAACTTGGTTACGCCATATTTACGGGCCTGATGCTGCACTACCTTCTCCCCTATTTTCTCAAAACCCGCCCAATTGGCGATAGCCGGAATATAGCGATGCATCTCTCCATAAACCTCAATATTCTTCACTACTTCCTTACGGTAAGCTTTCAGACCACAGTTGAAGTCATGCAGGTTATTTACCCCTGACACCTTCCTGGCCACAAAGTTGAAGAATTTAGAAGGGATGGTTTTGCTGATGGGATCATAGCGTTTCTTCTTCCAGCCCGACACCAAATCATACTCCTCTTCCGTAATCATGCTGTACAAGCCAGGTATCTCATCCGGACTATCCTGCAAATCTGCATCCATGGTAATTACTACCTCTCCTTCAGCTGCCTGAAAGCCTGCCTGGAGAGCAGCCGACTTACCGTAGTTCCGTTGAAAACGAATGCCCTTAACAGGATAATCTTCTGAGAGATCAGTGATGACCTTCCAGGAATTATCTTTGCTGCCATCATCCACCATCACCACCTCATAGGAGAAATTATGTTCCTCCATCACCTTATGAATCCAGACAGTAAGTTCCTTCAGGGATTCATCCTCATTCAGGAGTGGAATAACAACAGATATTTGTAACGCCTCTCTCATGTATGTATACACGTAAACCGCAAAGGTAAGGATAGTTTCCGGGGAAAAGAATAGCGAAAAATGATCCTTCCTTTACCTAAAATGGGTAGGAAGGCCAATTTATTGCACATTGGGTAGATGATCAATCGAAAGCGTCCCATATAGGGTCCTTGAGGCTCTCGAAACGACAAAGCTAGATGGGACAATTAGTCCCTGCGAAGAATCAAGCGAGAATGATATAATTTGATCACTTCCTTAATAGCCCAGAGAAGAGAAAATACTATAGACGCTTAATCCCAACCATATCGTGAGAATCAGCCAATACAATAGCGGGTTCGTCTTCCGGTAAA
>JBCBKZ010000622.1:0-3825 GCA_038520955.1 Bacteroidota bacterium
ACAACTGGCAGAATACCACCAATGCTTCCCAGGTATTCATAAAAGTAAAGGAAGGTACTCAGATGTCGGAGCTGGAAGCTTCCTTTGACGAATTGAGAAATACCAATTATTCGCCGGATCCTACCCTGGATTATTTCATCAACTTCAAGACGCACAAACTAAAGGATCTACATTTCAGTACGACTTTAGGACTTTTCTCTCAGAGTCGAATGCCTTCAACCCTGTCAACCCTTTATGGATTGATTGCCTTGGCGATCATTCTTATGCTGATAGCCTGCATAAACTTTGTCAATCTAGCTACAGCCCAGGCATTACAGAGAAGTAAGGAAGTAGGAGTTAGGAAGGTTTTAGGGGGTTCTCGCAAGTCTATCATGTGGCAATTTTTGGGGGAAACCTCTGTCATCGTATTGCTAGCCATTTGCCTTTCCATAGGATTGACAGAATTGATATTTACCAGCTTTGGAGACTTCTTCCCTAAGGAGTTGGTGTTTGAGCCTTTCAGGCCGGTGAACCTTCTGTTCTATGCTGTCATTCTGCTTTCCGTGAGCCTATTATCTGGCTTCTATCCAGCCTTTGTACTATCAGCCTTTAAGCCCGTTAAGGCGCTAAAATCTAAGGGAGTAGCCTATTCTGATGTTTCCAGCCAAAACTGGTTGCAAAAAGCCCTGATTACGGTTCAGTTTGTAGTGTCTATTTCCCTTATCATAGCCACTCTACTGGTAGGGAAGCAAATTTCCTTCATCATGAATAAGGATTTAGGTGTTTCAGCGGAGTCTCTGGTATTTTTCGAAGTTCCTTATTGGGATACAGAAGAGAATAAGGCACAGGTCATAAGTGAAGTAAAAAAACTGGCAGGAGTAAAATCAGTATCCATGCATACCCATCCTGTAGTAGCCAACTCCTGGAGTACCAGTGAACTTTCTTTCCATAAAGTGGACGAAAAGCAAAACGAGGAGGTCCAACATAAATGGGTAGATACCTCCTTTATCGAGACCTATGAACTGGAGCTGCTTGCGGGTAGAAATCTGAAAGATGACGCAAGAGAATATCTGGTTAATGAAGCTATGGTCAAGAAATTAGGGTTTACTGATCCCGGAGCCGTGTTAGGGATGACGGTAATGGACTCAAGAGGGGAGGAGTCAGACATAGCCTATAAGATAGTAGGAGTCATCAATGACTACAATTACCTCCCGCTCTGGCATGAGATAGACCCAATGGTACTCACCTCCATGGGAAAGAAGAGTACAGTGGGGGTAAAGTTGGAACAAGGCGTATTAGCCAAAAATGGGTTCCCAGCCTTGATTGGCAATATTCAAGAGATCTACGGACAAGCCTTTCCCAAATCTGAATTTGACTATGAGTTCATGGATGAGCAAATAGCTTCCTACTATGATGATGAAACTCGAATGGCTACCCTCAGTCAAACAGCTACAGGCGTAGCTATCTTCATCTCCTGCATAGGTTTGTTTGGGTTGATTTCCTTCTCTCTGGTAAGAAGAACCAAGGAGATCGGTATCCGCAAGATTTTAGGTGCCACGGTCAGTAATATCTTCGGGCTTATTTCGGCAGATTTCCTGAAGTTGATTTTAGTCGCTTTTGTCATTGCTACGCCTGTTACCTGGTATTTTATGAGCTCATGGCTACAAGAGTATACCTACCAGACACCTATTTCGCTTTGGGTATTCATTCTCTCAGGCTTCATCGCCTGTTCGCTAGCCCTGATCACCATAGGCTATCAGACTTTCAAAGCGGCCTCAGCTAATCCTGTGGAGGCATTAAGGATGGAGTAGGGGACATACTTACCATATCAATACGATGAAAAATCCCACCTTATCAATTTTGAGTCTATGTATGCTGGTAACAGTTTCTTGCCAGTCTGTAAAGACAGTTAATCCTACGGATGATCTTATTCTTAAGGTAGAATCCAGCTTAGCACCCAAAATAGTGCTTAGAGGGGAAGGGATAGATTCGGCACTTTGGACGCTTGAAGAGAGAAGGGAAGCTTACCATATCCAAGGGGTAAGCATTGCTTTTTTTGAAGAGGGAGAGATTAAGTGGACCAGAACTTATGGGACCCTTTCAGCTTCAGACTCTACAGAGATTGCCCCCAGCACCCTGTTTCAAGCTGCTTCTATCAGTAAACCAGTAACGGCGGTTGGAGCTTTACAATTAGTAGAAAGAGGGGAAATAGAATTGGATGCTGCTGTAAATACCTACTTGCAGGATTGGCAGATACCAGAAAACGAGTTTACAAAGGATAGACCTGTTACCTTGAGAGACCTACTCTCTCATTCTTCAGGTATGACAGTTGGTGGGTTTGATGGATATCCTGATAGGAATCCCATCCCTAATTTAATCGAAATTCTTGATGGGGAGGGGCCCGCAAA
Organism: Bacteroidota bacterium; assembly: GCA_038520955.1. Taxonomy (GTDB): domain Bacteria; phylum Bacteroidota; class Bacteroidia; order J057; family J057; genus JBCBKZ01. The sequence goes on from JBCBKZ010000622.1 coordinate 2,388, forward strand.
TTCTGAACCCATAAGAGTAGTCGCTACACCAGGTAGTGCATTTAAGTATTCAGGAGGAGGGTATACCGTAGTCCAAAAACTCATTGAAGATATTTCCGGGAATACTTTTCAGGCTTATATGCAGGAAAATGTATTAGGAAAGGCAGGTACGGAGAATAGTACATTTGCTCAGCCACTACCCAAATCAGACGAAGCTAGGGCTGCTGTTGGGCATAACGGGAATAGAGAAGAAATCCCTGGGAAGTATAATACCTATCCTGAGCTGGCTGCTGCAGGGCTCTGGACTACCCCAAGTGATCTGGCGGCATTTGCTATGAGCATACAAAAGGCCTATCAGGGAAGTACAGATGAAATTCTGAGTCCGGAATTGGCGAAGAAGCTCCTCACCAGACAAATAGACAATTGGGGATTAGGCTTAATTCTGATCGAAGGGGATAGTACTAACTGGTTTTCACATGGTGGTTCTAATTTAGGCTTTAGATGTACCATGCTCGCCAATATAGACAACGGACAAGGCGCTGTCATCATGACCAATGGTAACCGGGGAGCAGGGCTCTACACAGAGATATTGAGAAGTTTTTCAAAAACTTATGGCTGGGACATCTTTCAATCAGAAATCAGGCAAGTCATTTCCCTGAATGAAGGCCAGCTAGCAAAATTTGTGGGACTGTACAGTCATCAACCTGAAAATAAATTTCAGGTATCAGTAAAGATTAAGGAAGGGAAACTGCAAGCAACACAGTTATGGAATGACATAAAGATTCCATTACTCGCGGAGGCTGAGTATGAATTTTTTGAAGGAGAAGAAGGCGTCTCCTTTGACTTTGACCATGATGAGGATGGAAATATTACCTCTATTGTTATCGCCGGAGGTTGGGTTCTAAAGAAGATAGAATGATAGTATTACTTCCTCCCAAGTAGGCTAAATTGGTAGGAGAGGTATGTTCAGTTCCTCTATATGAACCAAGACTTGATGTGGTAGATGTGGTTATCTATTTCAATTTAAGTAGCTGCCAAGCCGTTTAGAAAAGCCAAACCGTTACTTCCTATTGCTAGCTAAGTCTTTGTGATCATATGATGAAAGCGGTTCTTTCACTACTATCCCTTGCAATTACTTTTATCTATTCTTTTGGACAGGATAAAGCATTGACTCAATCGGATTCGGTAGAAATTTACTACGGAGCCAAAAGCAGCCATTGGGTTTCACTGAGAAATGGGGAACGAATGGATGGGTATACACGTGTTGAAGATTTAATTTATGGAGGGGAAATAGCATGCGGTGTAGCTCCCATGAAGGGACCAGATTTGGATACTTTTAAGGTTCTAGAAGGAACAAGCTATGCCAAAGATAAAAGATATGTCTACTATCCAATTAGAATTTTATGTGTTGACTTTGTTGACTGTGGTGTATGTTACTTTAAGGAAATTATAGTCAAAA
>JBCBKZ010000623.1:0-3822 GCA_038520955.1 Bacteroidota bacterium
ACCCTTTACATGGAGAACTTTCCCCTTCCCCCCAATATGAAGGACCTTATCAATAACAGGATAGCCGCCATTCAGCAGCAAGCAGAGGAAAGAAAGATCTATGAGAAGACCTTTGGTGTAGGTGCTACCCCTCCGGATATTAAACTTGCTACTCCTGCAGGCGGGACCAAAAGCCTATACTCTCTTAGAGGGAAGGTGGTTTTACTGGACTTTTGGGCAGCATGGTGTAAGCCTTGCAGACTAGAAAACCCTAACATAGTCAGAGTTTACAACAAGTATAAAAAGGATGGATTCACCGTATTTGGGGTAAGCCTGGACAGAACAAAAGAAGACTGGGTGAAGGCGATTCAAGATGATGGCTTAACCTGGGATCATGTAAGTGATCTCAAGTACTTTTCAAGTGAGGCAGCCAAGCTTTATCAGATAAACGCTATCCCTTCTTCATTTCTATTAGACAAAGAAGGTAAGGTTATCGCTCGTAATTTGAGAGGTAGAGCACTGGATGAAAAATTGGAAGAACTATTCAACTAACTTATATTGCGATTCTGAGCAAGTACCACTAGTGGAAACATTATGGCTCAGGACTATTCAAGATTCAAAATCCAGCTTGAGTTTCAGACTAAAAAGGGAAGGGAGTTCCGGTAATTATATATGAAAAAGTTAATTCGTATATTTACCCCAACTACCTGATAATCAAGCTTAGCGTTAATCTCCATGCCTGATAAGAAAATACTGATAGTAGACGATGAGGAAGATATTCTTGACCTGCTGGAATATAATCTTGAGCAGGAAGGATATCAGGTAGCCAGAGCCCTTGATGGGGAGAAGGCTATTGAACTCGCTGTGCGTGAGAAACCGGATATGATTCTTCTGGATATCATGATGCCCAAATTAGACGGGATTGAAACCTGTAGAAGAATCAGAAGTCTTCCTGACATGGATAAGATCTACATCGTTTTTCTTACCGCCAGGTCAGAAGAATATTCTGAATTAGCTGGTTTCGAGGCAGGAGCTGACGACTACATTTCAAAACCCATCAAACCCCGGGTACTCATAAGCAGGATTAAGGCCATTATGAGAAGAGAGCTTCCCGCTGATCAGGAGGCTACATTAAAAATTCATGACCTGGAGATTATCAAAGATGAGTATCTGGTAAAAAAAGGCGAAAAGGTCCTTACCTTACCCAGAAAAGAATTTGAATTACTGTATTTTATGGCTTCCCGTCCCGGGAAAGTGTTCAGGAGAGAAAAACTCCTGGAAAAAGTATGGGGAGATGTGTACGTGGTAGATAGAACCATAGATGTACACGTGAGAAAACTCCGGGAAAAAATAGGCGAAGACTACATACAGACGATCAAAGGAGTTGGCTACAAGTTTCTAAGTGAAAAATGAGTATCAAAGAGGTTGTCGTTAACGGTAAGCCAGTAGATCAGGATGAATCCAAAAATCTTTGGCATGCCACCAATCAGCAAAAGTCTCTTAAAGAAAGGGAGGAAGTAAAAGTCCCCTCACCCATAGGGATATCCATCCTCCTTGGGCTGGTGCTGGCACTGGTCTTTGTTACCCTTAATGTCATCAATGGACAGGCGCTTGAAGACACCCTCTTTAGTGGTGTAGTCTTCTTCTTCATATCATCAATACTGCTGGTAGTTCTCATGGAACTCCTCGTTTTTAGGAAGCTGAAGAATGCTCACTCTCTTAACCAGCTGGAAATAGATAAGCTTAAGAACCTGGAAACCTATAGAAGGGAATTTTTGGGAGAAGTTTCTCACGAACTCAAAACCCCTATTTTTGCTATACAAGGCTTTATCCATACCCTCATAGATGGTGCCATGGATGATGAGCGCGTCAGGATGAAGTTTCTCCGTAAAGCCATGAAGAACTCAGACAGGTTATCTAACTTGGTAGAGGACCTCCTCATCATCACCCAGGCAGAGTCAGGGGAAATGGAAATTAAACTCACTAAGTTTAACCTCTATTATCTGGTGCTGGAAGTATTGGAATCTCTGGAGTACAAGCTCACCAGCAAGAAAAGAAATATCACTAGCCAGATCATTACTAACGGTTTTGAGAATGTCCTGGTCATGGCAGACAGAGAGCGCATTCTTCAGGTACTAAGTAATCTGGTGGATAATGCTATTAAGTATGGGGATTCCAACGGTACCGTTTCCATAGAGATTCATGAAAAAGATGACAAGATGGAAGTCAGAGTAGCCGATGAAGGCTCTGGAATAGAAGAAGAACACCTGGATAAAATCTTCAGAAGATTCTACAGAGTAGATAAAAGCAGGTCCCGTGATAAGGGAGGTACCGGACTGGGATTGGCTATTTGTAAGCACCTTCTTACCGTCCACGGAGAGAGTATTTGGGTAGAAAGTAAATTAGGAGAAGGGACCAGCTTTACCTTTACCCTGAAAAAAGGATAGTATCCCACAGTAAATTCTCCTAAATATTTGGTTAACACATCATTTGCTTACCTAAGTTTTGTTTGTTTTAGCAGGATTTCATTTCTTTGCAGTCCATAAATTTTTTGAAAGAAATGGCAAAGAAGAAAGGAAAAGTAGAGGATCTGGAAGAAGTGTTTGAAGAAGTAGAAGAGCAATCCTCCTCCATAACAGATCTTATTGAAAATAATCGTACCCTTCTGATAGGATTAGGTGTGGCGCTTGTGGCCGCTGTAGCAGGGGTACTGTTTTACCAATATAACTTGCAGTCGAAAAATCAAGATGCAAATCGCGAGCTTTTCCGAGCCATCCAATATTTCGAAGCTGACTCCTTTGAGAATGCCTTAAACGGTGATGATCAGTATCCGGGATTCCTTGAAATTGAGGAAACTTACGGAGGAACTGCTGCCGCTAACCTGGCAAAATATTACTTGGGGATCATCTACCTCAAAACTGACTCCAACGAAGTAGAGACAGGCATAGACTACCTTAAGTCGTTTGATAAAAAATCTGACAGCCCTCTTTCCATGGCAGCTTATATGGCACTGGGATTCGCACATGAGGAACTGGAAGACTTTGGTGCTGCTGCAGGATACTTTGAAGATGCCATCGGTTCAGTAGGAACGGATAATGAAGCTATGGTCCCTACTCTCCTTATGCATGTAGGAAGGAATCACGAAGCTGCAGGTAATTCCGATCAGGCACTTAAGGCTTACGAAAGAGTAAAAACTGAGTTCCCACTGAGCTCTGAAGGCTTAAGAATAGACAAGTTCATCGGAAGAGTATCTTCATGAGCGGACACGATCTATCCCATATTAGCTATACCGTAGGTGAATCTCACAAGAAGGATCGGATAGGCATAGTAGTCAGTAAATGGAACCCTACTATTACTGAAGCCTTGAAAGAGGGAGCTATTAGCTGTCTATTGGAAGCTGGTGTAAAAGAGAAAAATATTTCTGTCCATTACGTCCCAGGTTCTTTTGAACTCCCTATGGCTGCAAATAATCTCCTCATGAGTAGCCTCAGGATGAATGGAGTCATCTGTTTGGGGTGTGTGATTCAGGGAGAAACCCGCCACTTTGAGTTTATTTCTGATGCAGTAGCCCATGGCATCATGCAGGTAAGCCTTAAACTTAACAGGCCCGTTATTTTCGGAGTATTGACACCTGATACCATACAGCAAGCCAAAGATAGAGCTGGGGGTAAGTATGGAAATAAAGGAATAGAAGCTGCCGTATCCTGTCTGGAAATGATTGATTTCAATAGAGAGGTATTTTAGGTCCTTATTGAGCCTATTTTCCTACTGTCTTCCCACCCTTTCAGAGACTTTCCCAATATGGGATATTTTGGCTAACTTCCCTTCAAAATATTGATTTAA
>JBCBKZ010000624.1:0-3819 GCA_038520955.1 Bacteroidota bacterium
ATACTCTCCTATGGTAGAGTAAATTTTTCCCAGTTCTATCAGAAAGGTCATTCGCCATCTGGGAGGGAGGTAATAATCTCTGAGAGATAAAGCTTCTGTAAAGAAGGGGATAGCAGATTTAGGTTTGTCAAGTCCTGCCTGGTAAGATCCTAGTTTAAGTAAGCAGGCCCTTAAACGAAGTGAGTCTCGTTCCTGCTTAATGAGTCCATACTCCTTATACTGATACTCGAAGGCATCCTGATATTTAAAGGAACGGGCATAAATTTCTGCCAGAAGTCCGTAGGAGTCAATTTTATAGTTCTTATTAGTGATTTGTTCATTCTTAACATTGGGGATAAGGTACTTGATGGCTTCTGGCGAATTATCCCCCACATTAATGGCTAAGGCCATTTTATAGTTAGCAAACCCTTGTTTGTTATTATCCCGGGCTGACTTAGCTGTTTCCAGCGCTTTACTGTAATGGTCCTGGGCTAGCTTGTAATTCCCAATGCTGAATGCCTCATCCCCTTCCAGCATGGAAAAATTATAATTAGAAACATAGTTCTTCTCTTGGGGAGATGTAGATTTCCCAGCGTCTTGCTGATTTTGTCCGTAAAGAAGGGAACTACTGAGAAATAGCACAAGGATCCCATTCCTAAAGAGAAAGCGTAGGTAAGATGGCATGGTTGTTTCTTTCTTTCCTTTAACCAGGTAGAGACTATCACTGTTAGGGAACAAAATAGCCGACTTAGTGTAGGCAAGGCAAGAAAATGATTGCGTGTAAATACTATAATTTAAACTAAGTGTAAATTTAGTTATTCACAAATCGTATAGCCTGATTAAATAAAAATTTTAGTAAAAAAACAAATTGATTGAAAGGCTGTTCATTCAATTCTGTGAAATAAATATTTCAATCAATGCTTTCTTTTTTTAGGTCTTATATAGACAGCTCTGGTTATTTGCTTATAACTAGAATAGATACACTACTTTTCTTGTTATGGAAAAGGAATTATTCCATCTATTACTAACATCTACGGAAGAATCGAAAAATAAAAAGCTCCCATTAAGGGAGCTTTTTACATAAATTATATATTCTGATTTCTATAGAAGGATTCTCAATGGATCTTCCAATAGTTCTTTCAACGTTTTCAGGAAGGCAGAACCCAGGGCTCCGTCTACTACCCTGTGATCACAGGAAAGCGTAACCTTCATCATACTACCTGGTACGATCTCTCCGTCTTTCACAATGGCTTTAGGAATAATACCTCCTACCGCTAGTATACAAGCATCAGGAGGATTGATGATGGCGGTAAATTCCTCTATACCGAACATCCCCAGGTTAGAGATGGTAAAGGTATTTCCCTGCCACTCGCTAGGTTGGAGTTCTCTGTTACGAGCACGACCCGCCAGAGACTTACTTTCCTCCGCAATATTGATCAACCCTTTAGCATCAGCATGTCTGATGACAGGTACGAGTAGCCCTTCATCAATAGCTACTGCCATGCCTATGTTGATTTCCTTATTATATCTGATGGTATCTCCTAACCAGCTTGAGTTAATGGCTGGATGCTGTTTAAGGGCAACTGCTGCAGCCTTAATGATGATATCATTGAAAGAAATCTTAACCGGAGAAGCTTCATTCAGCGCTTTTCTTGCTACCATGGTCTTATCCATGTTGATCTCCATGGTCAGGTAGAAGTGAGGAGCAGAGAATTTACTTTCACTGAGGCGCTTGGCAATAGTCTTACGCATTTGAGAAACGCGTACCTCTTCAGCTTCCATACTGGCAGGAGCACTGGCTACAGGAAGTGGTGCTGCTGCTGGCGTTGGTGCAGGAGCCGCTACTGGAGCAGCAGGAGCACCTGTAAAGTTTTCAATATCTTTTTTTACGATTCTGCCCTGGTCTCCGCTACCAGCTACTTGAGAAAGGTCTATGCCTTTTTCTTTAGCCATAGCCTTAGCTAGGGGAGAAGCCTTAATTCTGGAAGAACTGGCAGGTGCAGGTGCATCTGCTACTACTGCTGCTGCTGCTACTGGCGCAGGTGCTGCTTCTACAGCCTCTTGTCCATTTGAAGTGGCAGGAGCTTCAGCTGGAGCCGCTCCACCAGCCAGGTGTACACTTATATCTTCTCCCTCCTCTCCTATAATAGCCAACAATTCTCCAACAGGAATTCCTTTTCCCTCTTCTACCCCTATGTGAAGAAGCTTCCCATCAAAAAAGGACTCAAGGTCCATGGTGGCTTTATCAGTTTCTATTTCTGCTAATAAGTCCCCTGAGGAAACGTCATCACCTATGTTTTTGTGCCAGGCTGCTATCACGCCCTCTGTCATGGTGTCGCTCAGGCGAGGCATCCTTATGATCTCTGCCATAAATCGTATGTATAGTTGTTTATTGAGCGACTAAATTAGCCATAATGTTGAAAAACTGAAACCTGCAGGAAACTTTTGAGAAAGAGAATTTATGGATGAGAGGACTTGAAAATTTTTCCCCTTACAGGTCTCCATATAATTCCCAGCTGTAAACCTCCCTGACTGTCCTGTCCATTCGCAATTAATGAGCTGCCTGACGGGAGCTGAAGGAACTGGAATTGCGCCCCAAACTGGAGGTGCATAGACCTGCTGATCTGGTGAAGAATACGCCCTGAAACGTACAACTGGGTCTGATACTGCCACTCAGAAGTGGTGGATACATCAGGATTTTCCTCAGAAGGAGCCGAAAAGAGATCTGCTCTGGGAGATTGCTGAAGAGTAGTCAGTTCTATGGCAGCGGCATTTCTGAGCCCTTCAAATTGTGCCCCTCCACTAAGTCTGAATTTTGTTCTTCCTTTTCCAAACTGATATCCAAGACCTAGTGGAATGCTCAACGCATATTGTCTGAAAGTAGTAGCTTCTGGTTGAACCGCTCTACTAACCGGACTTCCCAGGACAAATTCCATAGTCAATGCCTGAAAACCTACGTTTTCTACAATTTCCCCTTCCTCAGAGATTTTCAGGTTTAAGCCTGTTTCAAGGAATAGATTCCTATTTAACAGATAACTAGTCCCAAGTCCAATCAAGTGCGTACCCTGTCCATGCGTGAGAGTGAAAGCTCTATCTCTATCTGTAGGAGGGGCTTGTGCTGAGTTAGGATCTGGAGCGTCAGGAGTATCTACTATGATATCATCTTGGCCGTTCTCAAATGAAGCCTCATCAAGAGATAAATTGAGAGGAAGAAAGTCGTCTACCCCATTTAGGTAAGTATAATTGACTTCCCAGGCCCATCTTGATTGTTTGGCTAGTGGGATCATATCTTCCCAGACTGCTGGTTGAAGAGGAGTCTGGGTTGATAGTATAGGATAGGATGAAGGAAGCGTATCAATAGCGATCCACTGCTTTGGGAGAGTCAAAGAAGCCTCTGGAACAGATATAATAGAAAGAATTCTGTTTAGGTCTTCAGTATGCTGAATAGGAGTCAGGAAATAGCTCTTAACCTCAGAATTAGCTGTTAGACTTCTTTGCGTAATGGTAGGCTCCTGAATGGGAGTACTTGATGATAGCTGGGTAGTTTCCTGCTCAGATTCTAAAGAAATCGTATTCGATTCGGCAGAAGAGCTAGCTTCTTGAGATGATTCAGTATGAGTTAAGGTGTTCGTTTGTTGAGTTTCAGCAGGTAAGTCAGTGGATTGGAAGGCAAATGGAAGAATGAAGTACATCACTAATAAGGCAGAAAGCACTAAGCTTTCTCCATAGAAAAACCACCAGAAAAATCCTCTCTTGGAAGATTTACCCTGCACTTCCTTTTCAATATTAGCCCAAAGGTGGTCCGAAGGAGGGATGCTGGCCTCCTTGAACTTTTCTCTC
>JBCBKZ010000625.1:0-3817 GCA_038520955.1 Bacteroidota bacterium
CAGAAAAATACCCTCAGTATAACCTGAAGTTTATAAAGTTACAGTAACTCATAGCAGTATTGATATACAGAAAAGCCGCTTCAGAAATGGAGCGGCTTTTTATTTTTACGATCAATATTTTTTATTCTTCAATCACTTCCTCAGAATCCAACGACATAGTATCCTTCGGCATCAGAACCTCCTCTGCCATGCCTTCTATCACAGCATAACAAGTATCATAATGAGACCACGGGATGAAGTGATTAGCTTCCGGTAAACGATGCATGGATACTTCCGAATTGGTGATTTTCTGCTCTATAAAGTCTGCATGCTTGGGATTCACCAACATGTCCTTGCCTCCTTGTATGACAGCGGTAGGGATAGAGATATTCTCCCACATAGGCATCATGAGTTCCAGTTCTCCCTTCAAAGGGAAGATCTCTCGGTTAGACACATCCAGGTCCGGAGGTAGAAGCCATCTCAATAGCTTTGAACGGAAGGGCCCTAAAATAGCTGGACGTTTTTCATATTCAGGATCTGAAAGTCCCGCTAGTAAGACCATACCATCAAGGGCTTTGGGGTGATCCATAGCAAGCCTCAATAAAACGGGAACTCCATAAGAATGACCCACCGCCATGACAGGCGTACTATCCGGGATAGACTCCAGAAGAGGCATAAGACAGTGTGCCTGATGTGCCAAGGAACTATTGGCATGACCAAAGGTAGATTTTCCGTATCCTATCCTGTCAACAGAAATCATCCTGTATTTGGACTGAAAGTTACTATCTGCCAGATAGCTGGCGTAAGCATTCCATGAGCCAGGAGATCCATGAACTAACAGCATAACGGGAGCATCTTGCGGACCTGCAGCCACATAGTGCATGGTCTCATCTCCTACATTATAAGAGATATGTTCAGGCTGATATGCTTTGCCATTAAAAGTAGCTTGAAGATCTTCTTCAGAGGGTTCGAAGTTCAGGAAGAACCTAAAAATAACATAGACTACCAGAAATATTCCCAGCAGTCCATACAGTAAAATACTTAGCATTTTCTTCATTGTATGGAAAAATTAGGCAGCTCTATCCCCCTAAAGCTGAAGACGAACAAGTCAAATAGGTATTGCACCTATTTGGATGATTTCATTCAAAGATAGGGAATTTCCTAGCTCTTCAGCATTCTGGATGGAATTAGGTACTCTCCCCACTTTTTGGAGGATTTCATTGAACAAATACTGTCTGAGATCAGAACTATATCCTGTCTCATGCATGGAGAGGGAGGCGTGAGATTTCGACAACTTCTCTCCTTTATCATCTGTCAGTAAATGGTGATGATAAAAGAGGGTTTGAGAAAATGTTCCTTTCTCAAGAAGGGATGCCAAGTATAATTGAGCGGCAGTGGAATGGAGGAGATCTTCTCCCCTGCAAATGCAGTTCACGCCGAGCTGAAGGTCGTCTACAAGGGAAGCTATCTGATAAGAGGCGACTCCATCTTTCTTTCTTACCACAAAGTCTCGCATACTGTCAAAAAGGGATACTTCTACCTCACCCATGACCTGATCTGTCCAGCAAACTTTGTATGAGTTTAAGGTAAGTAAACGCCATGCTACCCCTTCAGCCTCCCATGAAGTATCTTGATTCCTAAACTCCTCAGGATACTGCCCGTCTCTACTCGCAGCCTGGATTTGCTTGCGTGAGTAGGCACATGGAAAGAGATAAGTTTTGATCCCCTGAATCGCCTCCTCATACAGGGCTAGTCTATGAACCTGAGAGTAGTTGCTTAGGTGGTCTTCAGGACCTGAGGGACCTTCGTCTACAGAAATGCCCAGCCAGTCTATGGTTCTGAAAATATCTTCCAGATATTCAGATCTCATTCTAGCCTGATCCAAGTCATCTATTCTGAGGATGAGCTTTCCCTTTTGTTTTCTACAAACCAACCAGGTAAGGAGAAAATTGAAAGCGTTCCCTATGTGGAGAAACCCACTGGGTGTAGGGGCTATTCGACTCACTACTTCCAAAACGGCCATTACACTTTCTTGAATCCCTGAATGGTTGCCTCAGGTAGATCTTTCAGGTCCATGATCATAAAGCCGTCCAAAGCCAGGTTAAAGGCCGGATCTATGTTAAACCCTATGATGCGCGCATTCTGCTTAATGTACTTTTTCAGTAAGACGGGTAGACGGAAATGAGTAGGTTCCATGTCCTCTATGATCTTATCCATGACTTTCAGGTCATTGGGGATGCCTTCTACTAAGTCGTCCAGGTCTACTTTTTTGATCTTGGGCTTAAAGCCTTTGCGGGGTTTTACATAGGAAGCCAATTCCTCATCATAATAGTGCTTCTTCAGAAAGGCCACCATCAGGCTTTTGGAAACAGAGGAGTATTGATTGGAAATACTCACGGGTCCCATCACATGCTTGTAGATACCTTCCTTATCCAGAAAAGTAGAAATCCCCTTCCAAAGTAAGAATAGAGGAAGCCTGTTTCGCTGGTAATCCTTGAGGATAAAGGACCTACCCAACTCTATAGAATTCTCAAAGTGGGGAATCATTTCTTTCTTCACTTTGAAAAGGCTGGAGACATACATCCCCTTCTTACCAAACTGAGAAATGATCTTCTTCCCTTCCCCTATTCGGTAAGCACCAGCAAGACGTTGCTGTTCCTTATCCCAAAGAAATAGATGTAGGTAGTACTGGTCGTAAGTATCCAGATCCAGAGTTTGATTAGTCCCCTCCCCTACTTCACGGAAGGTAATTTCCCTTAGCCTACCTATTTCTGTCAGCAGATGTGGAATTTCTTCTGCATAGGCCGTGAATATTTCAAACTGTTGCTGAGCGCATAGTACTCTATCTTCCGCTCGTAATTGTTGAATTTCCCGCTGGATGAGAGAATCTGCAGTAGGTTCCGCCACTGGCTTTGCGGGCCTTTGTATTTTTATCTGGGGGGGTTTCAGCCGCTTTTTCTGTCTTCCGCCCAAGCCTATTGAATAGGTTCTTGCACGTAAATACTTCCCATACTGATAAGTATCTTCAAACTGGGCTTGTTCCTTTACAGAGATGACATTCCCAATTCTCACCTTGATGGCTTTATGCTGTTTCTTCAATAATTCAGAGGGGAGAGAGGCTGTTCTAAGCGTAGGGTGCAGTAAGCCCAACAGGTGAAAGATGGCACTATTGGTTCCTTCAAAGAGGATGGGTAGGACAGGTACTTTTACTTTTTGGATGAGCTTAAGGGCCGGAAGCTGCCATTCACGGTCAGTAATGGTTCTAGCATTTTTCTTAAAGGAGGATACTTCTCCAGAAGGGAAAATACCTAAAGGTTTTCCATCACGGATATGTCCCAACGCATCTCTCATTCCCTTGAGGCTGGAGTATGCGTTTTGGTGATCTTCTAAAGGGTTTACCGAGATAAAGCAGTCTTTTACTGGATCTATATGCTGAAGAAGGAAATTGGCCATGACCTTAAAATCCGGTCTTCTGGTATAGAGAATTTTCAGGAGAGCCATTCCATCAAGTAAGCCAAAAGGATGATTGGAAATAGTGATAAAGGGGCCGCTGGTGGGGATGTGCTTCAGGTCATTTTCATCCATCTCTATGTCTATTTCCAGCCTGTTAAAGGCGGCATCTATGAATTCTGATCCCTCATAGACATCCAGTCCTTGGTATAATTCATTCAGGCGTTTAAGTCCCGTAAGCTTCATTAAAGGCTTAGCGGCCTTTTCAAGTTTAAACTTCTTCAGGTTAGTGGCCTGTATGAAGTCATTTTCATTAACCAGTAGTGCCATAAGCTGCCTGATCCGTTAAGTGTATGCTGCGCGTAATATGAGCCGATAGTTACAAAAA
>JBCBKZ010000626.1:0-3806 GCA_038520955.1 Bacteroidota bacterium
GCACTTTCAACTTTCTCGCCAAAAGACGTTTGCCTACTTTTCAGTAAACCTACCAGATGAGCACTTATCCCTCGTGCCACTTCCCAGTTCTCAGCTGTACTTAGATCATAGGCTTCTTGGGCATACATTAGTGCAGCTAATTCATCAAAGTTCTTTAGCTGCTCTGTGATCCGTAACAGACTATCTAGCCTATCTTTTTTACTCACTTCCCTAAGGCAGGGCATTACTTTACTTGTATCCTTATATCTTTCTAGTGTCTTCTCAGAAAGTTCCGGTAATAAATCGGGCCTGTAGTTATCGTAGTTGGGGTCTGTGCAAGCCTGCCACAGTAGGGCTACTAGTATAACTAGTAGCATGACATAGCGAGGCATCTGTGTAGCTTCCTTCAAAATCCCGTAGGTTCTTAAAACGTGTATTCTCTTTCCCAATTTCTCTCGGTACTTTATGAATGTATGAATTTTTCGCTTAAGTAAGCGCAATTCCCTGTAGTCTATCTACTAAAACAGGACCCCAACCAAGGGTTAATCCTTTTTTGGTTGTAGATATCTGCCCAGAGCGATTTATCATAATTGGATTTTCCACTACATCCTGGTTCAATAAATAAGTCCCCAACCCTCCTTCCATGGATGTCAGTTCCGATTCCAGAGAAGCAAAGAGCATAGCCGCAGCCGTCAACAAACTGGTTTCACCAAAATGAGCCCCTAGTTGCAAGGAGACCCCATGTGACTTCCCCAGTTTACTTATGTTCATGCAATGAAAAATCCCTCCATTTTTAGACAACTTCAGGTTCAACTTATTACAAAGTCCATTCTCCACTAATTGCTGTATCTGTCTGTAAGAACAGGCAGACTCATCAGCCATAATGTCTATCTCCTTTCCATACTTCCAGGTCAACCAACCCATTTGTTCATCCTTATCTGTAGGAAAGGGTTGCTCTATGCAGCTTACTCCTGCATGGATAAGCTCAGGAAGTTGTATACATGCATCTTGTAAGCTCCATCCCGCATTCACGTCCACCTGTATGTCTGTTTCAGGGCCATACAGCTCTTTGATCCACAGGATTTTCTCCAGGGTCATCTGAAGGTCATGATCAATTTTTAGCTTTACCCTTTCAAAATGAAACCTCTCCAAGATGGGTCTTAGCTTATTGATGGGACCCAGCGGGACGACTCCGGTATAAGAAAATACTTCCTTTCGTTCTCCTCCCAAGCCTTCAATCAGGGCCACATGTTCTTCCTTACTCCAGCCATCCAGCAATGCCATTTCTATGGCACATAAGGTGGCGAGTCCTATTTTTGAAGGGGCTATTTCCAGTATCCAGTTTTTGATATTCTCCAGAGAATGAAACTCCAATTCTCCAAGTTCTCTATTCAATCCCTGAACATCTGAAGTAACGGACTTTGCCGTTTCTCCCGTCACATACTCCCTGGGGCAGCACTCACCATACCCTATCACTCCTGTATCCGTCAGCACCCTAAGGATGACTGAGTTGGATAGAGATGCCTGATTATTTGCCTGAGCAAATGTCAGCTTCAGGGGGATCCTGATGGGTATGGTTTGTATCTCTATGACTTTCATGCAAACTCTTTCTCTCTTCGTAAAACTATGTTCTCTTCCTTAGCATCCTTCTTTACTGATTTCCATCCCATCATTTTTCTAGCCATGCGAACTGTCAATGTTTTCAGGTTCTTTAGGTTCATAGGTGCTATGGTTAATAGCCCATGCCCTGATTGCCATAAGGGATTACTTTCCATATAAAACCTGATATCCGCATCATCCATATGGTTTATGGGCGTACAGGTTTTGTTATCATCTACCAGCATTCTATCCTTCCTGATGGTCCTATTCTGCTCATTGAAAGTACCTCTGTAATAGGTATTCCCGATCAGGTCGAAAATACCATTTACCAGTGGACTATTAGGCCTTTTGTAGGAAGGATACATTTCCCCCACCGTTTTAGCGAACACCAAATAGGCTTTATAGGTTAGCGCATCTGCGTACATGAACACCTTCCCGCTAACAAATTCTCTCCAGTACTTACAGCACAACTTAAAGCCTGTAACCGGAATGAGAGACTTCCCTCTGTACTGATTCTCAATGACCGTCTGCCCAAAATAAATGAGAAACTGTTTTTGCCCCTGAACATAGGTTCTATCTACCCTCAGGCCCGTGAACCCCACTATTCTCCCTTCATGCAGATAAAATGAATACAAATCATTTGTGGGTATTCTCTTCATAAATTCTTCATAAGAATAGGTATAGTACTGTTTGTAGACTTGCCACATTTGTTCCTTAGTAGATTCAGGTAATAAGTAATCATGCAGTGTAACGGTTAATTTCTTTTTCATGATCGAAATAGCGTTTAGTTAGGCTGTTCCGATAAGGAGGAGTATGTCTGTTATCACTATTCTAAGATGCTTTCTCCTAGCAAGAAATAACAGCCATACAAAGCCTCAGGGGTTTTCTGGCTTGTATTAGACCAAGTGTAGCGGATAAGTGGTAAGACTTAAATAGAAAAAGAAGTATTATTGGGGTAAAGGAATTTAATAGAGATAATCGCACCAAACCTATTCAGTATGGATGTCATTAACCTTCACCAAAAATTTGGGCTGTTCACAGACCAGTGGAGCCCTAAAATCATTGCTCAGCTCAACGGACAAGACGTAAAACTGGCAAAGCTTGAGGGAGAATTTGTCTGGCATAACCATGAGCATGAGGACGAGATGTTCCTGATCATCAAGGGAAAGCTGGAGATAGAATTCAGGGATGGAATTAAGACACTTCAGGAAGGAGAGATGGTAGTCATTCCCAAGGGTGTGGACCATAAGCCCGTAGCCAAGGAGGAAGTATGGATCATGCTATTTGAGCCTTCTGCTATCAAACATACCGGGGAGGTAGAGCATGAGATTACCGTTAAGGAATTTGAAAAGATCTAATAGCTGGATCCGGTTTCCCGTCAATCATTACGCACTTTCGGAAACTGCTGGAGAATTCTCAAGAGGTTCGTCCTCCTGGGGGTATTCCAGCCTAGCATGATTAATGCTGATGAGCTGTTTGTATATAGATTCCCTGATAGTGGATATATCCTTAAAGGTGAGATTAGAATTTTCAAACTGATTATCTCTAATCTTGTAGTCGATGATGTTATTCACTAGCTGTTTCAGTTCCTCAGGAGTAGGTTTCTTGAGTGCCCTGGAGGCAGCCTCTATGGAGTCTGCTATCATGAGTACGGCGGTTTCCTTGGAGTATGGAAGCGGTCCCTTATACCTAAACATGTCTTCTCCTACCGGTGGCGCACAATCATTTTCCTTAAGGTACTTTCGGTAGAAATACTCCACCCTGGTAGTCCCATGATGGGTCTCTATGAAGTGAATGATCTCTGCTGGCAAGCCATATTTTTGGGCTAGCTCTACCCCTTCCAGTACGTGCCCGATGATAATTTCTGCACTTTCCTCACAGTTCAGGTCGTCATGAAGGTTATCTCCACTCATATTTTCTATGAAGTAGGCCGGATTGACCATTTTACCTATGTCATGATATAAGGCGCCTACGTGCGTGAGCAAACTATTTCCTCCCACCAACAATACCGTCGCCTCAGCGATATTGGCTACCTGCAAGCTGTGCTGGTAAGTTCCCGGTGCTTTTCTGGCCAACTCCTGAAGAAGGGGGTGGTTATTATCCAGCAGTTCCAGATAGGTCAGGTCAGAAGTAATTCCAAATAACTTCTCCAAAGGATAAATCAGGTTATAGGCAATCATGGTTACCGCTACATTGATCCCGAAGAGTAGCAGATTGCTCATGTTGAC
>JBCBKZ010000627.1:0-3805 GCA_038520955.1 Bacteroidota bacterium
GAAGTATTTGATCTTTATGATGACTACGCACATAACAAAATCGATAGGCGTGAATTCACCAAAAGGCTTTCTGCTTATGCAGTAGGAGGTCTGACTGTTTCTTCCCTTATGAGCTTTATCATGCCTAACTACCAGAGAATCCAGGTAGCCCAGGATGATCCCAGGCTTACGGTAGAAACCATAGATTACGATTCTCCAAAAGGGGGAGGTACTATCAAAGGACAACTCGCCATGCCTGCAGAAGCAGATGGAAAGTTACCAGGGATAGTGGTAGTTCATGAAAACAGAGGACTAAATCCTTATATCGCCGATGTAGGAAGAAGAGCCGCCGTAGCAGGCTTTATTTCTCTTTCTCCAGATGCACTCACCCCACTAGGAGGATATCCAGGAACAGATGATGAAGGAAGGACTATGCAACGTCAAAGAGACAGGAATGAGATGTTGGAAGACTTCATAGCTGCCTTTGAGTATCTGAAAGCACATCCAAACTGTAGTGGGAAGATAGGCGTGGTAGGCTTCTGCTTTGGCGGATGGATTTCCAATATGATGGCCGTTAGACTACCAGACTTAGGCGCAGCTGTGCCCTTCTATGGTCGTCAACCCTCTGAGGAGGAGACAGCTAAGATTCAGGCACCTCTCCTAATCCAATATGGGGAACTCGACAAAAGGGTGAATGAAGGTTGGCCTGCATATGAAGAGGCTCTGAAGAAGCACGGAAAGGAATACACCATGCATATGTATCCCGCAGCTAACCATGGCTTCCATAATGATACTACTCCCAGATATGACAAAGAAGCTGCGGAACTGGCATGGGACAGAACCATCGCCTTCTTTAAAGAAAAACTCATGTAACCTTCCCATCATGAAAAGAATCAAACTACTACTCGCTTTACTTTTTCTTTCACTACCTGGATATGCTCAGGATGAAGTACTGACGGCAGGAGAAGTTGTTGACAGAATCAAACAGGCAGTTACCACAGAATGGGCAGATCAAACGGTAGATACATTTAAGTCTGGCTCTGAGGAATCTGTTGTTACAGGTATAGCCACTACCTTTCTCTCCAATCTGGACGTTCTCAAACGTGCCAAAGCCAAAGGGTGTAATATGGTCATTACCCATGAACCCACCTTCTACAACCATCTGGATAAAACGGAGCAGTTTGGGGAGAATGATCCAGTCCTGACGGCCAAACAGAAATTCATTAAGGAGAATGGAATGATCATCTGGCGGTTCCATGATCACTGGCATAGAACTACCCCTGACGGGATTTACAAAGGGATGGAGGAAGTACTTGGGTGGACAGATTACAAAAAAGGGGACAGCTATATATATGAAGTCCCTGAAACCACCCTTTCGCACTTTGCCTCTGATCTTAAAGAAGTCTTCCAGGCTAAATCCATTAGGGTTATTGGGCCACCAGATATGAAGTTACGTGTGGTAGGCCTAAAGGTAGGCTCTCCTGGGTCTATGGCGCAGATAGAAATGCTGAGGCAGGAGGAAGTAGAGGTATTAGTAGGCGGCGAGTCTCTTGAATGGGAAACGGTAGAATATGTCCGTGATGCCATAAGCGCAGGCATGAACAAGGCGATGATCCTATTAGGACACGCCCATTCTGAAGAGGCAGGGATGGAATACTGTGCAGAATGGCTCAAAGGATTTGTTTCAGAAGTACCCATTGAGTTTGTACCTGCTTATGAGCCCTTTTGGAGCCCGGAATAGGGAGGAAAACTCATTTTTTACTAACAAAGAGGATCAGCTTCAAACTATTATCAGATTGTTTACCTTTGTTGGCCAAAATTTGAGAGACTTCACATGAAACTAACCACCTACATTCTCCCATTTCTGGTATGTATTTCTATTAGCTTATCTGTCTTAGGGCAAAATGTCCAAATCAAGCGTATAGATGTTCCCATCACCATAGATGGAGTGATGGATGAGGCTGTATGGGCTGAAATGGATGTAGCCGATAACTTCATGCAGTACTTCCCTTATGACAGTTCTCTAGCCATTGCCCAAACAGAAGTGAGAATGGCCTATGATGATAATAACCTCTATGTTATCGCGGTTATGCATAATCTGGGTCCCAGAAAATATGTAGTCCCTTCCCTAAGAAGAGATTTTAGAGGAGAAGCCTTCGATGGGTTTACTGTGGTACTTGATACCTACAAAGACAGGACCAACGCTTTTCTATTTGGGGTGAATCCTTTTGGGGCCCAAAGAGAAGGACTTATAGCAGAAGGTGGTAACTTTACCAGAGGAAGTAGTGGGGGCTCAAGGGCTTTCTCCCTTACCTGGGATAATAAGTGGTACGCAGATGCCAAAATGTACGATGATTACTGGATAGCAGAAATGGCCATCCCCTTCAAAACCCTCAGGTATAAAGAGGATATGGACTCCTGGTTTATCAACTTTTACCGAATTGACAGTGAATACGGAGAAAGATCTACCTGGGGGCCCATTCCCAGAAACCTGTCTATCATCAACCTGGCCTTTAGCAAAGAAGTTACCTGGGAGAAACCACTGGAGAATCCTGGTAGTAATATCTCTCTCATTCCCTACACAGCATTTACTACCGCCAAAAACTTTGAGCCTGATGAGAATGGAGTAGTTTGGCCCACTGATAATAAATTTGCCATAGGAGGTGATGCGAAAATAGGCCTTACTTCTTCCCTCAACCTAGACCTCACCATTAACCCTGACTTTTCTCAGGTAGAAACAGACCAGCAGGTTACCAATCTGGACCGTTTCGAGATATTTTTCCCTGAACAGCGGCAGTTTTTCCTGGAGAATGCAGACCTCTTTTCCTCCTTTGGATCCAGTGGCGCAAGGCCCTTTTTCTCAAGGAGGATAGGGGTAGCCCGAGATACCTCTACCGGGACCAATGTCCAGAATCCCCTGTACTTTGGGGCCAGGCTAAGTGGAAATCTAAACAATAAATGGCGGGTAGGCTTCATGTCTGTACAGGCAGCCGAGGACAATGCGATCTCTCTGCCCTCCATCAATTATACCGTAGCCTCTGTCCAGCACAGAATAGGTCCCCGATCAAATATTGCCGGGTTTTTAGTGAGTAAGCTGCCCTTTCAGTCGGTAGACTCTACTGGGTTGGAGAATGGCCTTAATCTTTCTCCTGGTGATGGCAATATGGCCGTAGGTGCCGACCTTAACCTGGCCACTCCCGATAATAAATGGAGTGGGAAAGCTTACTATCACCACTCTTTTAGTGGAGCAGATGATAACAATGATTATTCATTAGGGATAGCAGCTAATCACAGAACCTATAGATGGGAAAGTAGGGCAGATTTTAGATCTCTGGGAGACGATTATAATCCTGAAGTGGGCTTTGTGAGAAGAACTGGCTTCGATCAGATTCGTCAAACTACTTACTACAATTTCTACCCTAAAGGAGGAGCTATTCAGTCTCACGCTCCTGGTTTTGACTTTGACTTCCTCCACGACAATGAATTTGGCTGGACAGACTGGGACATGAATATTCTTTACAGAATCAACTTCAGGAATACGGCCCGCTTTAGCATGAGACTCAGGAAGCAGTATACCTATCTGTTTGAGCCCTTTGATCCGAGCGGAACAGGTGGACTGGAATTACCCGCTGATACTGACTACCCCGCCTATCAGTTCATAGGTAGATTTAGCTCTGACCAGCGCAAGTCTTTCTTCTATGAAGTGAATACTCGCTCTGGAGAGTACTTCAATGGGACCCGTATCAACCTGGAAGGAACTCTTTCCTATAGATTTCTCCCCTATGCTATCACCTCTCTGAACTTTGAGTATAACAGAATACGCCTG
>JBCBKZ010000628.1:0-3796 GCA_038520955.1 Bacteroidota bacterium
CATACAACACAAAAGGGGATTTCAACGAGAATGAAGGAATGGTAGATTTCAACGCACCAGATGTCCAAAAAATTCTTGATGAAACATCGCTTTGGGAAGTCCCTCAGGAAAGAAGTAAATCTGAAGCATGGGAAATGCTAAAGAATTCTTTGGAAGGGGAATCCGTGGAAAATGAAGCCAAAGTAATCTCTTTAAAAAGATCCTGGCTCTGGCTAACTGCTGCTGCAGCTTGCCTGGCTTTGTTTTTCATACTAAGCAAACCTGAACCAGCTGAGCTCACTACATATGAAGCTCTGGCAGGTAATACCACAGAAGTACAACTACCTGATCAGTCCTCTGTTACCTTAAATGCTGATTCCAGAATACAGGTAAATGAAGAAGACTGGACAGATGAAAGAACCGTTTTCCTTACTGGTGAAGCATTTTTTGATGTAGAGGAAGGAAGTGTTTTCTCTGTGAAAACAGATCAAGGACTGGTAAAAGTCCTGGGAACCTCTTTCAATGTATATGACAGGGATAACGGTTACGAAGTCAGTTGTAGGAGCGGAAAGGTACAGGTGGAAGTAAATGGTTCTTCCGTCTTACTTGAGAAAGGAGAGAAAGCTATTCTTACGGATAATAGCAGCCTTTCCAAAGCCAACATATCAGCAGAAAACATAGCTACCTGGACTAAAGGTGAGTTTATTTTCAAAAATACCTCATTAATTTCAGTCCTTAGCGAACTAGAACGTCAATTTGACGTTACTATAGAAGTAAGTTCTCCAACAGTACAGGAACAACTTTACACTGGGTTTTTCAGCAACCAGAATGTAGAGGAAGCACTAAGTGCTATTTGTGATCCCTTGGGACTTACTTACAAAATACAAGATGGTGGAAAGACTGTCTTGATTGCTGATTAAATAGGCTAACGGCTAACATATGAGGAATGCTCGCCCCTGCCTTGTTTATGCACTACCTGTTTTAACATTTCTTGTAGCCAATGTACACGTTTTGGCACAGGACAGGGAATATCGTGCTGAATTTAAGCAGGAAAAACTAGAGCGAGTATTAGAGTATTTTTCTCAGAGTTACAATATCCTCTTTGCCTACAACCCCACTGCGGTCTCAGATATCTATGTAAGCTGTGATTTCCATAATCATAGTCTATCAGAAGCCATGGATGAAATTCTGAGCCCCATTGGTTTTGACTATAAAATCCAACAGGAGAATAGGGTCCTTCTGATTCCTAATCGAGGAGTGGTCACTTCCATAAGTGAGCGAGCCCCTCCACCTGTTTTTAACATTATGGGCACAGTAAGGGATTCCAAGTTTGGAATCCCTCTGGCATATGCAAACATTCGTATTCTTGGCACTAAAAAGGGCACTATTACTGATCAAAGTGGTCAGTTTGTGATTTCAGGCCCTGTCGACGATACGTTAAAAATTCTTTGTAGCTACTTAGGCTACAGATCCAGAGAAATTTCTGTAGCTCCCAATGGAACTGATCTGAAGCTCCGCATTTCTTTGGAGCCCTCTTCTACAGAAATAGATGAGGTTCTCATTACTGATGGATTTCAGCAGACCGTAAAAGTATCTGATGGTGCAGGGACCATTTATCTCAATCCTAAGGAATCACACCTGATAAGTGGTTTCGGAGAAGCAGATATTCTGAGAACCATCCAGTTACTTCCCGGAATCAATTCTACCGAAAATCAAAGCGGCTTACACATTAGAGGAAGTACGCCTGACCAAAATCTTGTATTGATAGACGGAATCACGGCCTATGGGATTGATCATTATTTTGGGATGTTCAGTGCCGTCAACAACCAGGCCATAGAAAATGTCAATATTAACAGAGGAGGATTTGGGGCTAAGTATGGAGGAAGGCTATCAGGAATCATTGATGTGAGTGGTAAGAGAGCCACAGCAGATTCTCTCAAGCTGTATACGCACTTGAGTCTGTTAAACTCCAATGTGAGCATTGAGATGCCCTTGTATAAGGATAAAGTAACCTTACTCCTGGCAGGGAGAAAATCTTTCCCTCTTGCCCAGAAAAATCCGCTTTATAATGCCTTGACAGGTAACTTCAGTAACTCCAGCCAAAGTCTCATCTCTCAAAACGATCCTGTCAAACAATACACTACCATCATCCCTGAATTTGATTTTAGTGATGCCAATGTAAAGCTGTCTATCAGACCCGGGATAAATGACCTGATCGAAGCCAGCTTTTTCACCTCTACAGATAACCTAAACTATTTTGTCCAGGATGGGGAAGATGCTCCTCTCCTCAACAGACTCACATCTGAGGAAGTTCTCAAAATCAAAAATCTTGGTTATAGTTTCAGCTGGAGCCATCAGTGGTCAGAAAAATTCTACAGTAAGCAAAATGTAGCTTATAGTACCTACTCTAACCAGTATGAAAATACAGTCCAGGTAGATGGAGATACGTCCTTCTTTGGCGCTCAAGCCTTGGGGAATTCTGTCAATGACCTGACCATCAGGTCAGACTATATGCTTAACATTAACAGGCATAACAAGCTCTCCTTTGGCCTCCACTATAAGGGGCTAACAAGCTTGAATGTTGAAGAAATTATCTCTGAATCTGGCGACTTCTCTAATGAGTTAGACGACTATGGACAGGCGCTGGCAGGATATGCTCAATATGACCTGGAGCTATCTGAAAAATTTAGTATTTCTTCAGGCTTGAGAATGGTCAATTACAGGCCGTTTAAAACCAATTACTTTGAGCCCAGACTATCTGCTACCTACAGGTTTAGCCCCAATTTCTCTTCCAAAATAGCCTGGGGTAGATACAATCAGTTTATCCGTCAATTCGATGTGGTTAATGGCCTTGGACTAGCGAATAATTATTGGGTGGTCAGTGGAGACTCTACTCTGCCCGTGAGTTCCGCAGAGCATTTTATCCTCGGTGCTGCTTTTGAAACCAGCGGCTTCCTGATTGATGTAGAAGTATATCAAAAGAATCTATATGAGCTGAGCACGGTTCAGTTTACCAGTAGTCCTTTTGAAGCAGGAGTTACGGGAGAAAGACGATTTTTTAATGATGGAACCGGAAAATCACGCGGGGTAGATGTGATGATTCAGCGGAAGAGTAGAAAGTATGAAGGATGGCTGAGTTATTCCTATAACCAAACCATGCATACGTTCAGGGAGTTGAACGATGGAAACCCCTTCCCAGCTTCACATGAAAACAGGCATCAGGTGAAACTGGTAAATAGCATCCATTTGGGAAATTGGAGCTTTGGTGGAACATTAATCTTTGCCACAGGAAATCCCTATACAGATGCCCTTGGACCCATAAGAAGATTAGATGAAAATGGCTTTGTAGAGTACATCCTTGAACCTGCAAAAATTAATGGGAGAAGGCTACCTAACTACCATAGGTTAGATATCTCAGCTGTTTACAACTTCCCCATAGGCCTGAATGGGAATGGAAAGTTTGGCGTATCCTTATACAATGTGTATAACCGCATAAATATCCGTAACAAGCGCATTCAGCTATTCAATCAGGTAGATGGAAATGGAAATGTAACGCCTCTACGGATTGAGTCAGATATCCTTCATCAGCCTTTCATTCCCAACTTCTTCATTCAGGCCAACTTCTAGACTTAAAGGTTTACCAGTTATTCTTACTTCTCCTCAACCGTTTTAACATCTTTTTATCTGCTAACTCAAGCTTCCCCTGGGAACAGCCAGATAAGCAGCCTCTGTGTTTATCCAACCAGAAGGGATAAAAGATATTATCAGGAAGTCAGTCTCAGCATATAACCTTTGTAGGCTCTCTTCATCTTTGAAT
>JBCBKZ010000629.1:0-3787 GCA_038520955.1 Bacteroidota bacterium
GCTTGGCTTGATGACCTAAAGCTCCGCATTGGATGGGGGCAGATGGGTAGTATCGATAACGTAAATGCTGGTAACCAGTTTACGCTATTCGGTTCTAACATTGGTACTTCTAACTACGATATTAACAGAACTAACAACGGTGCTGCTGTAGGATACAGACCTCTACGTTCTGGATCTCTATCTACTGTATGGGAGTTCTCTGAGACTAACAACTTCGGTCTGGACGCCTCTATGTTCCAGAGCAGATTGGTATTCGGATTTAACTACTTCATCAACAACACAAATGACCTGTTGATTGGTAGAGTAAGAAACGAGCTTGAGCCGATTGTACAGCAGCCTGCCATTAACTTAGGTCAGATGCAGAACAAAGGTTTCGAGGTAAGCCTTTCTCATAGAAACCAGATAGGAGACTTCTCTTATGATGTTACTCTGTTATTCACTCGTTACCAGAATGAGGTAATTGACATTGACGGAAATCCTGAAACTTTCTTCACCAGAGGTGCTGCACGTCTATCTAACGTAGTGAGAACTTCAGTTGGAGAGCCTGTTTCTTACTTCTGGGGATATGAAATTGACGGATTCTTCCAGAATGAGAACGAGCTTACTCAGGTTCAGCAGGATGGTGCTGTAGTAGGTAGCTGGAGATTCAAGGATTTAAATGGTGATGGCGTGATTAACGACCAGGACCAGACTAACCTTGGTAATCCTCACCCAGACTTCACTTCTTCTGTGAACGTTGACCTTAGATGGAAAAACTTTGATTTCAACATGTTCTGGTTCTGGAACCAGGGATCTGACATATGGAACCACAACAGATACTTTACTGATATGCGTGTGTTTGTAGGGGGTGTTGGATCTAGAGTGTTATATGATGGATGGACACCTTCTAACCCTAACGCCCTTCTTCCAAGATTGGCTCCAGGTGGTGAAAGTGGATACAGTAACTTCATCAGATCTAACCCAAGTAGCTACTTCGTAGAAGATGGATCATTCCTGAGACTAAGAACTATGCAGCTTGGATACAACATGGATGCTTCTACACTAGGATTCTTAGGTATAAGCAACTTGAGAGTATATGTTCAGGGACAGAACCTGTTAACTATTACAGATTACACAGGTCCAGACCCAGATGTAACCATTACTGGTCAGAATCCTAATGATGACTTGAAAATGGGTGTTGATGAAAGTGGATTCCCTACTCCGCGTCAGGTGCTAGTAGGATTAAATGTAACTTTCTAACATTTTTAAAAACATATAGTTATATTTATATATCAAACTATTTTTTTGATTTATCATGAAGAGTTATAAGATTTTATCAATCCTGGCTTTTGCCCTACTATGGAGCACTTCTTGCCAGGAGGACTTTCTGGATGTATCACCTCCAGGGTCCTACTCAGACCTTTCCCTCCAAAACTCAACTGGAGTAGAGGGAATGCTAATTGCTACGTACTCGGCCCTGGATGGGTCTTGGTTTGAATCTTGGGGAAACAACTTCTTCAACCAGGATGGAGGTTCTTCCAACTGGGGATGGGGAGGTATCAGATCTGACGATTCATACAAAGGAACGGAAGAAAGTGATGGTGTAGACTGGAATGCCGTAGAAAGAGCGGAAACACAGCCAGGTAACCCAAAACTGAATTCCAAGTGGAGAGCGTCTTATGATGGAATTGGTCTTGCTAACACTACTATCAAAAACCTTGAGTTAGCTAGAGACGAATTTTCTGACGCTGATTACACTCGTATTCTAGCTGAAGCAAGATTCCTAAGAGGTCTCTTCCACTTTGAAGCTAGAAAAGTATTCGGAAGAGTTCCTTTCGTAGATGAGACTGTAGAAGACTTTGCTGCATTGACTAACTCAGCTGAGATCTGGCCAAACATTGAAGCTGATCTTCAGTATGCTTACGATAACCTTTCTGGTGTAATGCCAAACGAGGGACGTGTAAATAAGTATGCTGCTGGTGCACTTCTAGCTAAGGCTAAAATATTCCAGGCTAAGTGGTCTGAAGCTAAGCCTATTTTTGATGATATCATCAATAATGGTACTACTTCAACTGGAGTTGCTCTTGGACTGATTGACCAGTTCCACCATGTATTTAGAGCTGACTTCGAATCAGGTAACCCTGAACTTATGTTCGGATATGAAGCCGCTTTCGGAGACGGATCTATTTCTAATGGTAACTATGAGTATACGCTGAACCAGCCTCACGGTAGTTCTGCAAGAACTGCTTGTTGTGGATTCTTCCAGCCTTCTCAGAACCTGGCTAACTCTTACAAGACTGAAAACGGACTTCCACTACCAGGTCGTTTCAACGAAACTGATATAGTTAATGACGAAGGAGTACCAGCTGACGCAGCTTACACTCCTGAGCAGGGAGATCTTGACCCAAGAATTGACTGGACTATAGGTAGAAGAGGTATTCCTTTCATGGACTGGGGAATCAACCCTGGATCTACTTCTGGATGGGTAAGAAACGTACCTAACGGTGGTATCTACAACCCTGTAAAGTCTGTTCCTTCTTTTGCAGAGTTTGACGCTCAGCTTGCTGGTGTAATTAACTGGGGATTCACTTCTTCAGCTAAGAACGTGCACATCATTCGTTTTGCAGATGTATTGCTAATGGCAGCTGAAACAGAAGCTGAACTAGGAAACCTGGGACCTGCTACTACCTATGTAAACCTGGTAAGAGCTCGTGCAGCTAATCCTGACGGATTTGTTAAGAATGATGATGGAACTCCTGCTGCTAACTATGTTATCGCAGAGTATCCTGCTTTCGGATCTCAAGCTGAAGCCCTAACGGCTATTCGTTTTGAGCGTAAGATTGAGCTTGCTATGGAAGGACACAGAATGTTCGACATCGTTAGATGGAGTGAAAACTCTGGAAGCAGTGCACTTGCTTTCGACGGTGTAGCATTCATGAATGACTACCTTTCTACAGAGCAGCAGAAGAGACGTCACCTTGCAGGTGCTTCTTTTGCAACAAAAGATTTCTATCAGCCAATCCCGGTACAGGCTATTACTACCTCTACTGTGGACGGTGTACAGAATATCACTCAGAATCCTGGTTACAACTAGGATGAAGAGAAAACTATCAACCTACATAATATAGGCTGGTAGCTTCCGCAGAAGGCATAAAAGACACAGAAAATATTCAATATGTGTCATTTGTGCCTTCTGCTTTTTTTATATTTACACTTTTAGAACTACTATTCAATTCTGACCCAACCTAAGGCTATGATGAGCAGAATACTCAGCTGTCTGTTTGTACTATTGACACTTCTTTCCTGTAACCAGCAACCTACCCTATTCAAGCTGGTAGACGCCAAAAAATCCGGGATTACCTTCAACAACCAAATCTTCGAAGGTGGGGAATTTAATATCATTGATCTCTCCTATCTCTACAATGGAGGTGGCGTTTCTGTAGGTGATTTTAATAATGATGGACTTGAGGATATCTTCTTTACCGGAAACATGGTGGATAACCAGCTCTACCTAAACCAGGGAGGGATGAAGTTTGAGAATGTCACTGAAACTGCCGGTGTAGCTACTCCTAAAAGATGGAGTTATGGATCAGCTACAGTAGACATTAATGGAGATGGTTGGCTGGATATTTATGTATGTAATTCCATTCTTGGAAAAGAAGAAGACAGAAAAAATATGCTCTTTATCAATCAAGGATTGAATGATGAAGGGAAGCCTGTATTTAAGGATGAAGCTGCTACTTATGGATTAAATGATGGCGGGCACAGTTCTATGGCCAGTTTCCTGGACTATGATGCTGATGGTGAC
>JBCBKZ010000062.1:0-13689 GCA_038520955.1 Bacteroidota bacterium
GCTTATCTGTATCCCTAAAGGGATCAATCTTCAATGGGATATAGATAAGCTACCCAAGTGGCTTACTTCCTACAGGGCTACTACCTATCCAAGTTATCTTATCTTGGATAGTAGAGGCAATGAAGTAAAAAGAGTGGTAGGAACTATGCCTTCATCTGAGTTCTTCCAGCAAGTAGATAGGGAAAGCTTAAAGGCAGAGGTGTTGTATAAGAACCTGGCAGCTAATTACAGCAAAAAGCGGAGCTCGAATCTATTTTCTATTGGCTTAAGAGAGTTTTCTACCTACGATAAGGCCAGAGAGTTTGCCGAAGAATACAAAGGCAGGTGGGATGCAGAAATCTGGATAGACAAAACTAAGGCCGGAGCTTATTCGGTTCTGTTAGGTCAGTATGAAACCCAGAAAGAAGCTAAGATAACCGCGGCCCTTATCAGAGAAATGGATCAGGAAAAGCCTGAGGTGGTAAAACTTAATAAGACCAGAGTAGAGCTTCCCATAAATCCTTCTGCCTATCAAGGACCAGCTTTAGGGGTGATCCCCTAAAAGCGTATAACCTGAAATAATACCTTAATATTTTCAGAGGTAGTTACCTTTTGGATGCTTTCATCTTTTGTATTGATCCATACAGGGATTTTCATGTTAGCTTCCAGCCTATCTTCTAATCTGCATAGATAGGTTTCACCTGTAGGGTTCTCCAGTACATAATCCGGACTGACAGCCCATCTCTGGACAGTCTCAAGATTTCCACTTACCGATATATCTGAGTTAGGGATTAATACCGTATTTCTTTCAGTGAACTGACTTTTGGTGGCTTTTTTCTCAGGTGTGAGGGAGAGCCTGAAGGTTTCTGTCTGTTGGGCAGATACAGAAAAGGTAAGGAGGCCGAGGAATAGGAGAATGAAAGTAAATCGAGTAGTCATAAGCCAGGATAATTAAGGAGAGAAACCCAAGGCTCCTCTCCTATAATATACGTTATCCTAGTTTAAGGCGTTCCATTTTGTTAACAAATCTTTGTTAATTTTTATGTAGTCGCCATTTCCAGCCTTCTCAGCCAGAGCTAATGCTTTCTTAGAAGCAGCGATAGCTTCCTGAGGCTTGCCAGCTTTCTCCATGATACGCGCTTTCCAGGTTTGCATCCAGAATCTCTCTGCGTCAGGATCCGCTTTAGCTATGAAATCAGCAGCCTGGTTGATATCCTTACCATTTTCAAAATAGTAAGTAGCCGCATTAAAGTAGAAGTTTTGAGAAGGACCGGCTAGCGTTTCTTCAATCTGAGCCATTACCTTGCTATCTACTTCAGTGGTGATAGTAATGGCAGCACGAGTGTTCTCCCAGTACATAGCCATTTCAGCACTATTAGGCTTCACATTATCAAAACCTATGGTAAAAGTCTCTACAGATAGCGGGAAGTCAGTCATAGGAGTAATGGTAAATCTTGCCTGCTCCTCTTCCTTGGTGTATCTGTCTCCCATGAGAAGTCTCATGTCTTTATGAAGCATAACAGTCCACTCACTTTCACCGGGGATAGTATATAGAGAGTAAGTACCTGCTGGCACTTCATTACCTTCTAGCATTACATCTTCACTGAAAGTAACCTTAGTAGTAGCGTTAGCTCCTGTACGCCAAGCTTTTCCAAATGGAACCAGTTCTCCATAAATTGTTCTTCCTTTCATAGAAGGTCTGGAGTACTCCACAGTAACCTCCCCTAATCCTACAGCCTGACTAACTTTACTGAAGGGGCTTGGTGCAGGCATGTCTAGTTGTGCCTGTGATTCAGTTACAAATGCAAAAAAGCATACTAATGCGCAAAAAAGCATCAAAGTTTTTCTCATAATATCGAGTTGAATTAATGATGAAATTGGAACGGTAAATCTTTGATTATTAGGCGAGAATATCAACTATTTTCTCCAAAAGAAGAGAATTTTCAGTTGAATACCTCTGCTGACTTATTCTGTTTATTCCAATAAAACTGATAAACGGGTCTAAAAGACTTTCTGCTGGGGGCTTCCATTTCCTTTACCTTTTCTATCCAGGTCTTGATGGCATTCTGATGTTGGTTGATGAAATAGTAGCTAAGTCTGTCCAATTCGGCTGAGTTCATCTGTCCCGGAGAAATAGAATCTACGTGTTCCAGAACAGCCTGTTGGAGTTGGTTTTTTTCTTTTGCCAGATACTCATGAAAGTGCCCGTAATACCTCTGGGTTAGCCTATGTAGACGTTCATGAGACCACCAGAGAGAATCATCTGCTTTAGCTGAGGGTATACGCCACTCTCCTTCCATGATAGAACGGCCCGGAAAGAAAAAGGGCTTAAAGATGGATATATCCGGAGAAGAAGTTGCCGTCATCCAGATGGTGGGCACCTTGTTAGCTTTAAGTTCCACTACCATAGATCCGTTGGTCTGGTGAGGGGCATCCCATCCGCTGGCATACATGCTGATAGATCTTTTGCCGTGTAAACGTGGCTCAAAGATTTCTGCATTCTCAGATATACTGGACAGGAAGTCCATTCCCTGCTCTATGGTAAAGTCTTTCTTTTTTCCCTCCATTAGTTCATGTGCCAGACGGTTTCTTTCAAAACTTCTGGAAGAATAGGTGAGTATTCTGTCAGTGTAGACCTTCTTAAAATTGAAGGGAGAGTTGGCATTATACCAACCCTGTTTTTTCGCGTAGGTGATCAGGTTCTTACTGGAGTAGTCGTACTCAGTTTCTACACTTAAGGCATTAGAGACGGTGTAGAAATCCCATAATTTCACCGCTACCCATTCTCTTCCTGCTGTTTCCAGTAAATAGGCCTCCTCGGGATCAGCCATCACAAAGCTGTTATGATGAAATTCTGACTTTCTTTCATATCCATCATAAGCATCCTGCCCATACGTTTCTATGAGATCTATGAGCAGCTCCAGTGCCTCAAAAGAACGTGTACATCTTTCTAATGCCAACCTGACCAGGTCTGGCCCAGTAAGCTCTTTATTGTCCTTGGAGATTCCCACCTTAGTGTACACCTGTGTGTTAGCTACTGCGAGCTGGTGTTCATTTACACCCATCTCTGCCCCCCAAATATTGAAAGGCTTGCACAGGATCATTTCGTAGGTTTCTGAAACCTGAGGAACAGTGGTAAAAGTGGTATGAGCAAGGCTGGCTTTATGGACTTTGGCTGGAATCCTGAGTATGGTTTGCGCCTCATTAGGCTCCCTATCAGAATTTTTGCCGAGTATCATGGATCCGTTTTTGGTAGCCAATGGAGGTGCTACGAAGATATCCGACATAATGAAAACTAACGTAATATTTCAATCAAGAGAAATATTCTCTGATAAAATAACGAATCTTCAGGAAGAATTATATGCTTCCTGAAGATTATATTCATTTTCTTGTGTCTAATGTACTATTTATTCTCTGAAGAATACTCATATCCGGTGCTGATTCCCTTTTCTACGGCAGGAACTCCTTTTTCCATCCAGGAAGGTTTGGGCGCATCCATCAGATAATGATCAAAGTACTGCTGCATCCGGATGTTGAAATCCTTACGGTTTCTGAGCTTTAGGGGCCAGTGTGGCTCATCATTATAGTTGAGCATCCAGGCAGGTTTCCCCAGCCTTCTCATACTCACAAAAAATTCTATCCCCTGATACCATGGCACATGTCCATCAGCATCATTGTGCATGATAAGGACAGGCGTATTAATCTTGTCCAGGAAGAAAATAGGAGAATTCTCCAGGTAGCGGATAGGGTACTCCCAGATAGTCCCGCCAATCCTACTTTGGGTCTCCTCGTACTGGAACATCCTGCTAAGACCTGTCTGCCACCGTATGCCTCCGTAAGCACTGATCATGTTCACTACCGGGGCGCCCGCTTCTGCACAGGCAAACATATCCGTTTTGGTTACCAGGTAAGCGATCTGATAGCCTCCCCAGCTATGTCCTTGGACGCCTATACGATCTTTGTCTATGAAGCCTTCATTTATGAGAGCACTTACACCTGGGATGACTGCATTGTAGGCGCTTTCACCAGGATATCCATCCCTGTAAGGTACATCAGGATTAAAAATGACATATCCCTTACTAGCGTAAAAAGCATAACTGATGGTGGATCTACCCGCCTCTGGGGCCCTATGTCTGTGTAAGCCAGTAGAGCTCTTCTCATAGAAGTTAACGATCATGGGGTACTTCTTACTGGGATCAAATCCTTCTGGCGTCACCAGTAATCCTCTCAAAGGTATTCCGTCCAAAGAGGTCCACTCATATAGCTTGTTATCTCCCCATGCATACTCAGACTGCTGAGGATTAGCATCACTAATTTGGGTGGAATTGGAGAAACGATCATCAGACAATAGTAGATTGGGGAACTTCCTAAATGACTGGCGTGTATACACCAACTCATCAGAGTCCTGAGCCTTATAAACTCTTCCTGAGAATGCTTCATCTCCAGCTATGAGCGTACTAAGCCTGCCAGACTTCCAGTCCATATTCACATAGGCTTCCGCCATGTCATTATGATCTTTTCTGTGTAGCAGGAGCTTTCCCTTTGCCGGAATTGCATCCTCTTCAGAATCCAGGTCTATTACGCGATAAGTAAGTTTATTGGAGCGTCCTTTGGTAAGGTTAACTGGATCTGTAGCCCCTTCCGGGTCCAGCTTCCAAATATCATATCTATCATAAATGAGGAAAGCTTCATCATCTTCTGTCCATCCTGCATTCCCATAAGAACCTGCTATCATAGGCCTGTCATTCAGCTCATCAAAAGCAGCTATGGCTTGAGGATCGCTAAGCTTATTGACTTTATCACTAAGGAAAGAATAGGCATACCAGGAAGAATCATCCCGATTATACCAGTACATATATTTTGCGGCTGGTGATAGACGGGGACGCCCATTTACTCCAGTGGCCACCTGCTTGTTGCTACCATCTCCAAGGGATACAGCAAAAACATCATTCCGTCTATTGGCTGACCATGAAATCTCCTGCAGATAGGGTAGGGGAGAATAACCAGCTCCCACTTCAGCATCTTTCTCCTCGCTAAGTTCTACTTCAGGCATAGTCTCAGATCCTATTTGACGCGCTGAACCAGAGGTTAGGTCATACAAGGCTAGATAGCTTCGTTTTTTCTCATCCTTAGCTCTGACCTTCTGCTGGGTATATAGAAGAGGGTCCTGATAATGCCATACCTCCACACCTGCTTTTTCTTCAGGTAAGATCGTGGTATCCTCTTCCATAGGCTTAGGATAGGTTCCAAAGAATAGCTTATCGCCGTCTTCAGAGAACTGAGGTTGTGTATGCTCATTCACCACCCAGTTTTCAGGAGCAAAAGCCATATCAGTGAGGGCTGAACGGGCAGAATCACCTTCCCTACCTGAGACTAGCATGAGTTCCCAAGTCGGAATATGTCCTTTTGTGGTATCCAGATCTGCCAGAAAGGCTACCTTTTCTCCAGCATCATGTATGCTGAGTTGTTTTTGGTCGCCAGGGTGCCTGAAAACGGGCTCAGCGCTCATATCTCCTATATGGTAGGTGTAAACGCCCTTAGCACGTTTTTCTCCTTTGCCTGAGGTCGCAAAAGCTATTGTGGCAGCGCTTTTGGCTATGGCATGATCCGTTACATACCAAAGGGTATCTTCTTTGCCACTTTCGAGCTCATGTATGACCATTCTCTTTCCGTTATCATCATTTTCCTTGGGAAGTTTGGTCTTACTGGTACTATCAGCTTTAGGTAGGTCCCAGTCTGGATGATACAGAATGACACCGTTCCATTTTTCCGGGATCTCAAAAGAAGACACATTGGCTACTGTGAGGGAAGTTCCGGCAGCCAGGTTATGTATGTATAGGGTATCTTTTGGAAGATCATCCTTTTTGGTCTTCTTTCTTTTCAGGTCTTTTATGCTATCCTGATGAGGTGTGGTGAGGAAAATGAGGGTTTCCCCATCAAAACTTATTTCGGCTTTCTTAACTCTGGGGAAGCGCTTCTCGGCCTTTGTCTCCGTATTTACCACTACCAGGGTGGGATCTCCTTCATCAGCTACCAATCTGTAATGCACCCATTTTCCATTCTCACTTATACTCGTATTCCTGATTTTGTTCCAGGAAATCAGTTCTTCATGACCTACTATTTTTTTGTCGGACTGTTGGCTAAATCCGACTATCGGGATCAGTAAACAGAAAAGAGAGATGATATGCTTTCTCATGAAGTTTAGGGTTAGGTATGGAGTAATAGCCTAAAAATAACGATCAGGCCTTATTTTCTGCAACATCTGAACTATATTTCTTTCGAACTTCCTGAACTTGAATGATTTAACAATATTCAGTTAATTGTGACTTTAGACTCCGTTGGTGAGTCTCATGACCATACATTAATCCTAAACACTACCATCATGATTAAAGAGTTTCGCGAATTTATTATGAAAGGGAATATCCTGGATCTGGCTGTAGCCGTGATCATAGGAGGTGCCTTTGGAAAAATAGTTTCCTCATTTGTAAGCGACATCATTATGCCTCCCATCGGTTTATTATTGGGTGGGGTGAATTTCACAGATTTGAAAATGGTGTTGAAAGCAGCAGAAGGAGACGTTGAGGCTGTTACCCTAAACTATGGCGCATTTGTACAGAATGTAGTTGATTTCCTGATTGTGGGATTTGTCATTTTCATGGTGATCAAGGCCTATAATAATATGCAGAAGAAAGAAGAGGAAGCTCCTGCAGCACCACCAGAGCCTTCTAATGAAGAAAAGCTGCTTGCTGAGATCAGAGACCTACTGAAGAAGTAGTTTACTCCGATTGTAAATAAATTATTTACCTATCTGAGCCATCCTGAATGTCGGGATGGCTCATTCTTTTTTGTGAGAATTTCACCACGAATTGAGATTAATTAGTTGGCAAACACCCTCTAATGTGAAAACTAATTATAGGAGGAGAATTCACAAGATATCATAACTGTGCGCAGGGTTGAACGAACGCTGGAGGATGGCTTATGGGATGGCCTTGGTTTGTTCGTTCTTGATTTTTGCTTCGTTTGCATCAAGGCAAATGAAGAAGAGCCCATAATAATGTACTCTTTACAAGTATACCAGTGGCAAATTTATTCAAAAAAGAGGCTACCCCAATGCAACGCTGCAATCCTCCCACAACCCGTAGAGGAACGGCCAGCTCGCTTGTGAGGTAAGGTTGTAAAAGTAGATAAGGGGCCTCTCAATATTCGTATATATCAATACAGTTAATAAGGGAGATACTATTATTCTATAAGAC
The DNA here is from genome assembly GCA_038520955.1 of Bacteroidota bacterium. Lineage (GTDB taxonomy): Bacteria > Bacteroidota > Bacteroidia > J057 > J057 > JBCBKZ01. The sequence goes on from JBCBKZ010000062.1 coordinate 7,233, forward strand.
CTCCCCTTTACTTATTCCCCTAATTCTCGCTTTTACTCCTCTTCTTCCCAGCTTCATGGAAAGCGCATCCCACCTGTTTGGCTCATCGTGGTCATTCCATAAAGTATAGTTATGAGATCACACACTTATTTTCTCCTTTTCTGCCTTCTTTTTGCATTACAAACAGGCTATTCTCAAGAAGTAAACCTAGCACAAGAAATTAATACCCAAGAAGAAGTAAACTTCTATCTCCTGAGAGGATTAGGAAGGGAATCAGGCCATTGGGGAAATACCTTCATGAATCAAGTGATGGAAACATACCCTGAAGCTACTTTTACCTTACTGGATCTTCCTGGTGCAGGAGCTTTCCACTATCAGTCTGCTCAGATTTCTATTGAAGGGATGAGTGCTTTCTTACAGCAAGAATATCAGGAGTCTCTTCAAAATACTTCCGGGAAGAATATTCTCTTAGCTACCTCACTTTCCGGCAATGTAGCGCTAGAATGGGTCCTCCACCATCCTGATAATTTTCAGGGCTTGGTGTTGGTGGGTACCAGCTTAAAGAAGGTGTGCAAGAAGAAAGAGAGAGTACAGAAATCTGCCAAAAAAGAATTCTTTGACATATTTATGACGGCAGATGTTACAGAAAGAGAACAGAAGTTTCTTTCCATCAATAGCAACCTCTATGCGGAGAATGATTCTATTTTGCAGCATTGGATTGACATACAGGAGAAGAGACCCATCAGCAAGACTACCCTTTTTAAGCAAACCATGGCAGGGATGTTTTATCTGACACCGGATACCAAGCCTGCCATTCCTATTCTGGTAGTAGGCTCTGAAGGCGATAAAATTGTGGATCCAGTGTGTATACAAAAGGTTCAGACACATCTGGAAGCAGATCTGGCCATGCATGAGTATGCGGGGCACGGAATTCCCATAGATGCCCCTCTGTGGTTGGCAGACCAACTTACCTTCTGGGCGGATGAGAAGGTTATGGGGATTGATGAAACCTACACAGATAATTTTGTCTATGAGGATGAAGTAGGACTCAATGACATCCTGAAGTTCCGCTGGGTAGGAGACGGAATCAACTCTGCTTTGAAAGGCTCAGGCAAAGCGGTGAAGAATACGATGGAGTTTGCGGGTTTATGATTATAGCCTTTTACTGAAACACCTTGTATAGTTTTAGGTTTTTCTCAAGATAATTAAGTAAGAATCTTGCTTCACTTTCATCCAGAGAATAACCAAAAGAGTATGTCTTCATCCCATAGTCAAACAAGATTCGACCTTTCCCTCTACCTAGAAATTGAAGGTAATTAGGGGAATGGTTGAATCTCAGGTTTTTGACATGAATAGGATCCAGGTTCAGCAAGTTTTGGTTACTAACAATCGATTTTCCAAAAAGAACCCCTTGAGAATCAATTTGGAAGATTTCTTTCCCGAAAAATAACCATGCTATGTATCTACCGGCTTCAAAGGTCAAAAAAATGACAGGAGACCAGACAATCATGCTAAGCAATAGCATTCCCCCACCAGAAAGGCCTCCGACTACAAATACTAGGGAAAGATAAATCAAGCCCCCAACCAGACAGAGAGTTCCAATGATATACCCCAAAAAGCTTTTAAGGGAAGGGATGCTGATTAATAAGTAATCATCCTGGTGGGCGATTTTTGCCCTGCCATTATCAACAGGCTCCATAAATGTTTATTTACTGTATAGCTGTTAGGGAGGAATTGTAACCTACTATCCAGAAACTACTTTTCAAAGAAGGTATTAGACTATTTTAGATGATAATGAAGGAATTTTTTATTCACTTAAGTTGGAAAGAAATGGTAACAGCCTTTTAGAATAGTAGGGCTCTTGGGTGCACCAGAAGATAAGATCAAGTTGAATTTCTTCTTTTCCAAACAGATATATCTCTTCGATGGTAACTCGCTTGCCTGTTTTGGGGTTAGGTTCTTCATAGTTCCCCCACTGGACTGCCATACCAGTCGGGATTTTTTCAGCATAGTCTTTCAGAAACTTATAGCTATGGTTCATCTGAGCCTTTTTGTAGATCTTGATATCAGGACCTCCCATGCCAATATTCTTTTCACTGGCAAGTTGGTAGAGTCCTTCTAAATATCCCATATCATCCCATGGAAGCCATTCTCCAGGCATAAAATTGGCATACTGGATAACAGTGGATTTTAAAAATGAAGCCTTGAGTGCTTCCATTTGTGCCAGGATGGCTTTCTGGTAGATTTCAGGAGTAAACCCATCAGGATAGAGTTTGCCACTTTCTCCGAAACCCACAGCGGTTTCTGGCAGATTGATACCCGCTATACGTCCATCAAACTGCCTTCCCAACGCCTTTAGTAGTGTATTAAATCTGGATTGTACGGCATCATCCCATCTTCTGACCATATAGCCATCCTGCCTGATAATGTTGTCGTCATCATCTGTTAAATATTGAATAGCCACTCCTCCATGATAGGTGGGATCTTCCAATAGATATTTAGGAATGGTTAGGATAGCCGTATCAAAACTTACGTCTTGAAGTTGGATAAACAGTTTCTTTCCGTGTTGTTGGAGGAAGGCCAGATCTTTCTCAATATTAGAAAAGTCGTAGGTATCTTTTTGTGGTTCAAGTTCCTTCCAGGTATACTTAAGTTGAGCACCAGCAACATTCTCGGCTTTCAGAAAGGACTTCTCTGAAATCCTATCTCGATCTCTATTAAAAAAAATGTAGTTCTCTACAGTTTTCTGGGGAAATACTTCAGCATGGATAGCTCCAGTTAGAAGTAAAAAAATGATAAGCTTCATTCTTTTGAAAAACATAGATTTTAGGGTTTTAGCTTCTGCAACCAGGAACTGAAATCCACCTGATAAATTCTACTTTGGCCGTTTTCATATTGAGAAACTAAATCTGAGAATGCTTCCACGGAGGAAATCGTTTCAGCCTGAATACTACTTCTCCTGCTGGTGAAGTATAGGATCTGATGAGTGATATCCACAAAGGGACAGTAGTCCATAAATTTGGAATTGATCTGATCTCCCAGGTTTTCCGCCTGTTGCCAGACGCCTTCTTTCTTCACAGATACATATATATCCCCGCTACCAAGCCCGTCTGCTCTGTTATACCCACCGAACAGCATAAAAGTCTCATCTGGGTCTACATAGGCATTGTATTCAAATCCGGCAGTATTGATAGTGGTATCCAGAGAATAAGGCGTTTCAAACCCTTCTCCATTCCATGTAGCCAGAAAGATGTCATCTCTCCCCTTAACGCCTGGTCCATCAAAGGTATAGTAGAGGTTCCCACTATTGGTGATCACAGGATAAAACTCATTATGTTTTGTATTCACGGGTGCCCCCAGGTTTTGAGGCTCGGACCATGGGGCTTCCTGACTTTCTCTTTCTACGTACCATATGTCAAAGTCTTTAGGAGCTGAACTGGTATCACTAATAGGACGATTGGATACAAAGTAGAGGGTTAGTCCATCTGGTGAAAGAAAAGGTTCCAGATCCTTATAGGTCCCTGAAAAGGAGGCAATGTTGGGCGCGTCCCACGAACTTTCCCATGTACCCTCCCAGGTACCTTCCTTTTTGTTCATTCTTACGATGATGGAGACTTCTTCCAGAGGAGACTGGAGGGTAGTGTAGGCTTCTGTTCCTTCAGTATTCATGTTAAAATCTCTCAACTTAGGGTAGGTAGAAAGGACTTCTTCAAGTCCCGGAACTACGGCGGCTTCTTGAGAGAGAATAAGCTGAATAGAAAAAGTAAGACAAACAAGGAGGCTTAGATGTGCTTTCATGGGTTGGGTTTCCATAAGGACGAAAAATCTACCTCTCATGTTGCCTGGCATAAAAAAAGGGTTGTCCCGTTGGAGACAACCCTCAAAACTGAGAAAACAAATAATCTTTATGCTCTTCAAATAGGCGAGCTGTGGTTGAAAACCCGGTAGCCTCAAAGTACCACCGGGCTAATCCCTAACTGACTGCCGTCAATTCTTGACGACGATTTGACCCTTTAGGGTCTGTGAGCTGAATCTGATTCTAAAGTAGTAGTTACCCCTATAGAAATCGATAGACTTCAGATAAGGGACCCACCATAGGAAGTAATGGGGTAGCTAGAAAGCGTAAGTGGTATTTTAGGAAGAAAGTATGCCTAACTCTTTTTGTAGATTCTCTCTGGCCTTGGATTCCAGGGACTTTTGAAAAATGGGTGTTTGGTAAATGGTAGGTAATTCTAGAAAATGGTGGAGGACAGCCTTTCTGCCCTGCTTATAAAGTAGCCAGGGATAAATTCGGTATTCTTTTCTGATCTGCTGAGTGTATTCCTCATATGCCTCCCAATCTCTTCCCAGGATTTCCAGGTCAAAGTCCAGGAGATATTTGGCGTCCTGAGTCAGGTCAGGTCCTTGGTGGGACTTGGTTAGCAGGATTTGTTGGTAGCAGTGCTGAATTCTCTCCTGTTGGACTCCTGCTTTCTGGAGAATGGTACTTGCGTATTCGGCACTCTTAAGCTCATTGTCTTTTCTCAGGGGATTATAGATGATATCGTGGAAGAAAATAGAAAATGCTAGAATGTCTTCATCCTCAAATTCTGCTTGATGCGTCTTCCATAAAGACATCATGGAACTGATATGCGTCAGGTTATGGTAAGCTCTTCCCTTACTGCCATACTGCTTGAGGAGGTATTGCCACACCTTCTCCGCTTCCTTCTCTTCCAGGTCTAGCCGGGTAAAAAGAGAAAGCCATAGTTCATGTAGCTGTGGCTTATCCATTGACTTTTGCAAAAATGTGCACACTGATAAACTGGCCATTCTTCATCTCAGAATCCTTCATGGTCCCTTCCAGCTCGTATCCCACCTTGGTGATGGCGCTCACACACTTGTCATTCCCTGCCTCTACATACCCTTCTAGCCTGTGTAGCTTGAGAGTATTGAAGCAGTAGGCTTCCATAGCACCAAAGGCTTCCTGCATATACCCTCTTCCCCAATGTTCCGGCAACAGCCAAAAGCCTATTTCAGCTTTTTTGTGAACCTGGGTCAGGTCATAAATGCCTCCAACCCCATAGAAAGTGCTATTATCAGCTGAGCAAATGGCCCAGAAGAGGCCAGTGCTATCTTTTTCAAGACCAGCGTACCAATCCATCTGTTCCTTAGTGGCCTCCAGGGTAAGATAGCTTACCTCGTAATATTTGATGACTTCAGGATGGGAAAGCCCCTTAAATACCAGAGGTTGGTCCTCAGAGGTAATTTGTCTCAGAAGGAGTCTTTCAGTTTTGAGTGTGGGAAAGGAAGTTTTCATATAGGAGAATTGCCTTTACTACTCAAAGGTAGTGAGGATTCTCCAGAAACTGAGGCTTAGCCAAATTGTAGGTACTCCCGTTCAATTCCTTGACTGCTCAACCAGTCTTTGAGGGCTTTTCCAGTTCCGGTAGGCCATGGGCGTATTTTCTGAATGGGGACAGTTTTAAAGGCTTCCAGTTCGGAGGTGTCTAAGACTATGTCTCCTTCTTCCAAGGCTACATGGTAAGCAATGATGATTTGGTTCATTCGCTTGAAGGGGTAGTGGCCTATGAAGGCACTTACCTTCCCATCCAGTCCCAGCTCTTCCTTTACTTCTCTAAGAACGGCCTCTTCTGGATTCTCTGCTTTCTCCATAAAACCTGTTACCAGCCCAAACCATCCGTCCGGCCAACCAATGCTCCTCACCAGATATACGTCCTCTCCCCGGGTAGCTATGGCTGCTACCACGGGAACAGGATTGTCCCAGTGAACAAATCCACAACTCTCATCAGGACATACTTTACGATTTTCTCCTGCCCTCAAGGCTATGATGAGCTTTTTGCCACAGGGCGGGCAATAGGTGTATTCTGTCTTAGGCATGTCTAAGCTACTAGGGCGTCTTCTATGGAAATGTGATCTACTTCAGGTAAGCTCCCAAATTGTGCCAGGTGATGGTAGAGATGCTTGGCATGGAACTGCTCCCACTTCTCCTGATCCAGCTTCCCAAAGAAGGGATGCATATTTTCCGCTCCTTCATTTTCCTGATAGAAAGCATAGAAGCCTTCTATCTTGCTCATCAGTTTGTCATAGGCAAACCCCAGGCTTTCATAGCGCAGTTCTCCTGGTTCCAGGGGTGCATTAGGGATGCGGATATTCTTCCGCATGGGCCTATCGCTCATGAGGTAGTCTAAAGAGGCCTGAAGCTTATTATCAGGTACCAGGCAGGGGAGTTGGTTGCCCTTGGAGATATGGAACATCATGCTCAGGTGTTCCAGCATGTGTTGGGTACTCATAAGCCCCCAAAGTGGTTCGGCATCTTCCTTAAGTGCTTTAAGAAGTTCAGGAGCCTTTTGGGTGATAAACTGTTTGTTGATTGGATTCATGAGAAAATCTTATGGATTGGGGGTGAGTAATCTGTTTTGAGTTCGTTGGATGGCGGCATGCATATAATGCTTATCGTCATATAGCTGCATGAGCATGA
>JBCBKZ010000630.1:0-3786 GCA_038520955.1 Bacteroidota bacterium
GAGCAAAGGGCTCAAAGAAGATGGGACAGAAGAGAAACCCAAAGAGGATACTATTTCAGCTGCAGATCTAAGAGAAACTTTCCAGCCCAGAAGAAAAAGAAGAAGATCTTCTTCTGAGGAGGCAAGTCCTGAAGTAACAGCTTCAACTCCCACCCCTCCTGCAGCTGAACCCACTCCCAAAGCAGAGGAAACGAAAGTACCTGAAGATAGCGCCCCTTCCATCAAGGTGGTAGGCAAGATAGATTTGGATCAACTTGAAGGTAAAAAAGGTCGTGCTAAGTCTAAGCCGGCGCCAAAAGATCCAGAACCTCCTGTAGTGGAAGAAGCTGCAGAAGTCAAAGAAACTAATCCAGAACCTGAAGTGGTAGAAACGCCTGCTGCAGAAGTAGTAGAAAAAGCACCTGAGCCTGCTCCTGAAGTAGCCAAGCCAGAACCAGTAGCAGAAGCTGCTCCTGAACCGGTAAGTGAAGCTCCCACCCCAGAACCTGAGGTTGAAGTTCCTGCCACAGGAGAAGAAATTGAAGGGGAAGACGGAGAAATCATTCGTGCAGGAGATAATGCCCCAAGACTTTCAGGCTTGAAGGTAATGGGTAAGATAGAACTTCCCACTAGTGGGGGAGGGAAAAGAAAAAGACCCAGAAAAGGAGGGAAGGATAAAGAGAACGAAGAAAATAAAACAAAAGCTGCTGCTCCTACACCGGCTGGAAAAGCCCAGGCAGGTGCTCAGAATAAGAACGATGAGGAAGGAGACGCTAACAAGAAGCGTAAGAGAAGAAGGAAAAGGAAGAGAAAAGGAGAAGGAGAAGGCGGAAACAACAATCAGCAGTCAAGAAATAATAACCGCGGGGAAGAAAGGAAGAAGAAGGAAAAACCTACCAAACAGGAAGTGGACCAGTCCATCAAAAGGACGCTTTCCAAAATGGGCCAGGGTTCTTCCAGAAGACGTCAGCAACTCCGTAGGGCAAAACGTGATGAGGTAGCAGCCAGGAGGGAGCAGGAACTACAGGAAATGGAGGCACAGTCCAAAGTACTGGAAGTGACGGAATTCATCACAGCCAATGAATTTGCCAATATGATCAGTGTTCCGGTCAATGAGATTATCACCAAGTCCTTTATGCTGGGGATGATGATTTCTATTAACCAGAGACTGGATGCAGAACTACTGACCATCATTGGGGAAGAGTATGGATATGAAGTAAAACTCATTGACGTAACAGAAAGTGAGTTTGAAATCGTAGAGGAGGAAGATGATCCGGCAGACCTGGAGCCAAGAAGCCCCATCATTACGGTTATGGGACACGTTGACCACGGGAAAACCACTCTGCTGGATAATCTGCGCAAGGCAAATGTAGCCGCAGGTGAGGCGGGAGGTATCACCCAGCACATAGGGGCCTATGAGGTGAAATTGGATAGTGGAGAGGGAGTAACCTTCCTGGATACACCGGGACACGAAGCCTTTACGGCCATGCGTGCAAGGGGAGCTAAGGCTACTGACGTAGTCATCATCGTAGTAGCAGCAGATGATGCTGTGATGCCACAAACCAAGGAAGCCATCAACCACGCTGAAGCGGCTGAGGTTCCTATCATCTTCGCTATTAATAAGATTGATAAAAACGGTGCTGATCCGGAAAGGATTAAAGGCCAGTTAGCAGAGATGAACTACCTGGTGGAAGACTGGGGTGGAAAAGTTCAGTCTCAGGAGATATCAGCCCTGAAAGGGACCAATGTACAGGAACTATTGGAGAAGGTAATCCTGGAAGCAGAACTACTGGAACTAAAAGCTAATCCTGACAGAACAGCCAGTGGTACGGTCATAGAATCTCGTGTAGATAAAGGCCGTGGTAGTGTAGCTACCATGCTAGTACAGAATGGAACCCTGAGAGTAGGTGATGAAATGGTAGCAGGGGTACACTACGGAAAAGTAAGAGCCCTGATAGACCAGAATGGAAAGAGAATAGACGAAGCAGGACCGTCCACACCTGTACAGGTGCTTGGACTGGGTGGTCAACCTACAGCAGGCGACTCCTTCTACATATTTGAAGAAGACGGAAAAGCGAAGCAGATCTCTCAGAAGCGTCAGGAACTCTTCAGAGAGCAGCAGCTTAGAAATACTAACCGTATTACCCTTGAGGAAATCGGTAGAAGACGTGCCCTGGGTAACTTCGAAGAACTAAACGTCCTGATCAAAGGGGACGTGGATGGTTCAGTAGAAGCACTCTCCGGTTCTCTTCTGAAGCTTTCTACAGATGAGGTACAGGTAAATATCCTTACCAAGGGCGTAGGCGCCATCACGGAAGGGGATGTTCTTCTGGCTTCAGCTTCTGACGCTGTCATCATAGCATTTAACGTAAGACCTAATTCACAGGCACGTAAGCTGGCTGAAAAAGAGGCCATAGATATACGTACCTATAGTGTGATCTATGACGCCATAGATGATGTACGTGATGCACTTGAAGGACTTCTTTCTCCAGAACTGAAAGAAGAAATCAATGGTACTGCGGAAGTACGAGAGGTGTTCAAGGTATCCAAAGTAGGTACTGTTGCCGGTTCTATGGTTACCAACGGGAAGGTCTACAGAAATGACCCTGTGAGAGTGATCAGAGACGGAGTAGTTATCTACGACAGTATTCTGGCCTCACTGAAGAGATTCAAGGATGACGCAAAAGAAGTAGCCGCAGGTTATGAGTGTGGTATCATGGTAGATAACTACAATGATGTGAAGGTGGGGGATGTCATTGAATCCTACAAAGTGAATGAGGTACGCAGAAAGCTGAAGAGATAATCCAGCCCCTGCATCCCTGTTAGTACTAACAATTCTACATGCGCGTAGCTAAAATTGCTGGTAGCCTGGAAAGCTGGGCCCCTCTACATCTTGCTGAATCCTATGATAATGTAGGGTTGCTGGTGGGAGACCCGGACATGGAGGTAAATGGAGTACTAATTAACCTTGACATGACTTTGCCAGTGCTGGAAGAAGCACTGAAAAAAGGAATTAATATGGTAGTAAGCCATCACCCTATCTGGTTTACGAAGAGAACTAAGCTGGTAAGGGGGGATTATGTGAGTGATACCATACTGTTTGCAGCCAAACATGATATAGCGCTTTACGCTATTCATACTAACCTGGACAATATCAGGACAGGCGTAAATAAAAAGATCTCGGATCGACTGGGGTTACAGAATGCCAGAATTCTCAAACCTAATCCCACTAATCCTGAGGATGGAATAGGAATGATAGGAGAATTACCCTCACCCTTAAGTAAGAACGCATTCTTACAGCTGGTAAAACAGCGGTTTGATTGTGGGGGAATCAGATATGCGGGTGCAGAGGTAGACACGATTTCTAAAGTAGCGGTCTGTGGTGGGTCAGGGAGCTTTCTAACCAGGGAAGCCATGAAAGTAGGAGCAGACGCTTTTGTTACGGCAGACATTACCTATCACAAATTCTTTGATAATGAAGGAAAAATGCTCCTACTGGACATAGGGCATTATGAATCTGAACAATACACCTCTTTGCTCATCAAGGATTATTTGTCAGATTTTTTTCCTAAATTTGCAGTCCATTTATCCGAAATATACACTAACCCGGTTAGATACTTCTAGCAAGTGTTGTCAGAACGTATATGAATTGTAACCCGGTTTCGTATAATTATATAGAAGCACTTGTAATACTACCGATCCAAGTTTTGAATCTAGCAATTGAAGTAGTGCCAGTGATTTTAATCTTTTTGCTACTGGATTAGTATCCATATGTTGATGATTAAGATGTATAGGTTAACAAAACTG
>JBCBKZ010000631.1:0-3777 GCA_038520955.1 Bacteroidota bacterium
ATCGGGTGCTTCATTATCTCAGGATAATGAGCACTTTTTTTTTTGTCCGACTTTCAGACAACCGTCTGACTTAGGACACATGTAAGTGGAAGGGCAAATGGAAGAAAAAATTTCACTTATTGTATAGGAGTTTAGAGGGTATTGCCTATATTTGCCAGTCCAAAAAAAGATCGAACTGGAGAGATGGGTGAGTGGCTTAAACCAGCAGTTTGCTAAACTGCCGTACGCTAACAGTGTACCGGGGGTTCGAATCCCCCTCTCTCCGCCAGATAAGCAAGTCCTACTTGCTTTTATTATCTGAAAAGATTCGAGGTGTAGCGCAGCCCGGTTAGCGCACCTGCTTTGGGAGCAGGGGGTCGCAGGTTCGAATCCTGCCACCTCGACACTGAAAATCAAGCACTTATAACAGAAATGTTGTAAGTGCTTTTTTTATTTGCACACCATTTGTACACGGATCAGGTCATTCCTGAGAAAATTTACCGTTCACTAGATACGCTTACAGCTGATAACTAGGTTGGACACCTACGGCGCCCTGCCTGATGATGTCCTGAAGGGGTTAGCTGAGATGAGGCTCCTATGGAGCCGGGAGGGAACTTTTTCATGATCAGTGTTGGGACAATGGATTTCCCTTTCCACTCCGTATAAAAAAGGGCACCATACGGAATTTTCCATGTGGCACCCTCAAAGTGAACTTCCTCCCTATCAAGTCTTATATATCTTTTGTTTGCCTGTCTGGGTTCCCAAATCGCAATTGGGGATGGTGGTAGGTTGTAAGCCGGATCCAGGAACCCTTGACAGCCAAGACATTTTTTCCTTTTAACACCCTAGAGTGCAGAACCTCCGGTGTTTTAAACACATGGACTGAAAAAAAATGTGAAATTTTTTTTCTTGGCAGCAGTTTACAATTAGTGTAAATTGTCACCTATATATAGAGAAGGGGGTAACCCCTTGAAGGTTATGCTCTTGTCTTTCTCTTCCTCCTACAATGAATGACTGTCAGCAAGTATTTCGGCTGTTAGCTAGCCAGGACTCCGTCCATCAACAAGAAGGGATGAGTCAGTTGTATTTTCTCTCTGACTTATCTAAAGCGGCTAGATATTACTTTGGTAAGTATGAGACTGCCATAGGTAGCGCACACACATGGGAAGACATACATGCAGAAGCTTTTAAAAGGCTGCATGAGAATGCCCGCAAAGGGAAATTCCCAAATAAGAATTGCAGAGCGTATATCAGAAGTACTTGCAGAAATATTTGCGAGGAGCTATCAAGAAGCCACCAGAAGGTGTTCAAAATTATGGACTTGCTCGTACAGTCAGAATCAGAAACTTCCTTTACTGTCATTAGGCAAGAAGTGCTTAAGCAGTTGAACCAACTCGGGGGACAATGTGAGAGAGCCCTCTTTTATTACTACTTGGCCGTTCCGCCTATCACGGATCGGACAGCATTATCTGCTAAGCTGGCTGAGCATAAGTATCAGGTGCAGGCAGGGTCAATAGCCACTATTCTTGCCCGGTGTAAACGGAAACTATTCCAACAATTGAATGGAAGTTTGTATGGCTTATTAGAAGAAGAGTAGCTATGGAGAAGCAACAAAACTATGATCAGGAACTCGTAATCTCATATCTGGAAGGGAAACTTTCCAGTTCGGAGGAGAAGACCTTTACCCAACGTCTTGCTCAGGATGAAGCATTACAGAGACTATTATGGGATTCCAGCACCCAACCTCTGGCCTCTGCAGGAATTCCACTAAAAGAAGATCAGCCCTTTGCTGAGCAGTTTCAGCAATTCGGTCCCCTTAGTGAGCCTAAGCTTAGCGGATTTGAGAAAGCACAATTCTATACCTATGATAACCCGGTGAGAGTAGGCCTCATGGCTGCTGCTGTGGTGATATTAGCCTCCCTGCTTGTTATGTTTTTTCCGAAGCCTGAAGCAGAGATTAATATGGTGGAGTACAGCTTTCAGGCTTATTGCCCGGGTACTGCCGGTGCATCTGCTCCTACTTCCAGTCTGGAAGAAGTATCCCAAATTTCCTGTTCCGCAGATCCGCTCGTTCTTGAGCCTAATAAGTTGGAAGAATTAATCGCCCTATCTGGAGATCCCATGGTGGCCTATTACTTGGGGCACTATTTTCTGGAGAAAGGAGAATACTCCTCAGCTAAGACCTACCTCCAAAAGAGTGTAGACTTAAAGGATGAACTAGCAAGCTATTCTTTCTTCGGTAGATTTCAGGAGAATAGCCTAAGGTTTAACCTAATCCTGGCAGAATGGGGCGCAGGAGAATCGAATGAAAGTACAGTTAAATTACTGGAAGAATTTATCTCTCAATATAAACCCAGGGGAGAGTTACTTGAGAAAGCCAATCAGCTTTTGGAGGAGTTGAAGTAATTCTGGGTCCTTCATACAAAAACACTAGCTCCGGGTTTAAACCCGGAGCTAGTGTTTTATATCGAATCCATTCGCCCTAAAAACTTCCACTCAAGCTAAATCCAGCCCAGTTAGCGGGGTGAGGATACTTATATACTACTTCCATTTTGGCTTTTTGAAGAGCTATATCCTTTGGTTCAGCATCATTGAGCAAGTGGTCATAGAACCGTGGGACCAGATCAGCTTTGGGTTGGGTAGGGACATCCCAGAGAGTGGTGACAAAGCTCTTCACCCCTGCATAAGCCAGGCCTCTTGCCAGACTCATGTTTCCCTCACCTTCTATGAATTCTCCAGAAGCAGTTTGGCAGGCAGACAGGAAGACAAAGTCCATCTCCCAGTTATAAGGTAAAAGGTCCTTTAGGAACAGCAGTTGATCAGCATTTAGCGTATCTGCTGACTGACTAAAGGAGATGAAGTTAAGTTGCTGTTGGGATTTATGGACGATTCCATGGGTGGCTAAGTGAATTCTTCCATACTTCTCACAAAGAGAGAGAAAATCTTCCTTACTGGCATGGTCCACTCGTTTAGCTCTTCCTGTTTTGTCTTCTATGCCTTCCATTTCATCTACTTGCGCTCTCCCCAGTGGCTTAAGGAAGCGTTTACTGCTAGCCAAGGTCCCTAAGTTGGCTTGCGGCTGCTTATTCTCATGTAAGCCAGGATTGAACTCACAGTTAACGAGGGCTAGCTTGCTGGTATTCCTTGGTTGTATTTGGTGCATTTGCCACCAGAGATTGGCAGAAAAGCAGTAGGCCAGGCTATGATCGAAAATGAGGAACTGTTCTGCATCTGCAATGTCTCCCGGAGTAGCGAAGCCTTCTTTCTTGACCAGCGCCTCAAAAGGGAAGGTGTTAAGCTCCTTATCCGGGATGATCATGACCCTTGCTGGTAGTTGAGAAGCGACAGGCGCTATGAGGAGCTGGTATAGCTGATAGCCTAATTCTCCAATCATTTCCTCCTCTCTTGCTTCTTTTTTCTCTACCCCTGCCGACATGATGCCTTTGAACGCTCTCAGAGATTCTTCAAAGGCTATATTCTCTAATGAAACCTCTCTTAACTGTAGCTCATTTTGAGAAATGAGGAAAAGGTAAAGCTTTTCCGGGGTATAGTAATACTCCAGCATAGCCTGATCATTAGCTAATAACTCCTGCTGGATTTGCACTATGCTAAGGTCCGCTCCCTTGGTTTTTAGTTGATGATATTTTGGGTAATTTTTTTTGAGGGATTCATTAAAAGCACCTATCTGTTTGAAATTCTCAGCGATGGAATCCTGTATGAGTTCTTTCATCTTGGGATTACCCTCATTCACCTTACTGGAAGCTACCCGCCTGAATCAATTTCATGACCTACTGGATG
>JBCBKZ010000632.1:0-3772 GCA_038520955.1 Bacteroidota bacterium
ACCAGGATCAAAGTTGATAGAGTTGGGGTCTGTACATCCCTTGTTCTCTTCACAGGCAGTAAAAACTAATGCCGTGCTTATAAGCGCAAGGAAAAATAAGTTACGATATAGGTTCATTTGTATGTAAAATGATAGTGAGTTAAAATTAATCAGAACAAAAAGTTAAATCTGAATTGAAAACGCGATTTGGCAACAATGTCGCCCTGAGCGTAATTTTGGCTTATGGGTGGTTGAAAGTTTACTCCCAAAGAGTAGTTGCCACCTACCAATGTTTCGATTCCCGTTGAAATGTATTGACCATTTCCCCCCGTAAATAGTTGGTAGAATCCGCTGTTTACATCCTGGCTCATATACTCTGTGTATAAACCAGTGTAAAGCATCACAGAATACCCTACCCGCCTGTGCCAATAGCCCACGAAAGAATGAACGCTCAATTGGTCCCCGAATCTATATTCCTGAGAATTTACGGTGGTCAGCCGGCCAAATACATCCAGCTGGAAGTTCCAGTTACCCTTGGAAACATGATATCTGACTCTCCCTAAATAGTCCAGGCTTCCACTACCCAGTTGATAGTTGGTAGGAAGAGAATGTGCCTGTATATCATCCTGAAATTTTCCTGTGGGAAGTTTAACGCCTATACCCACATCCAGCACATGCTTGACAGGAGAAAGGGAGAGGTTCGTACCAGGGAATACCCTATACTGAGCCATCAAACTCATGTCTCCCATTCCATTTGACTGATTGTATGGGTCATTGAACAGGGTAGCGTTCATTCTGTAAGGCAGAATGGCAAGTAGTTGTAGCCTCTCTGCCACCCTCCAGTTAAGCTGAAGGCTCACAAGTTGGAAATGGTCTATCTCCTTAAAGTCAGTAGATGCTCCTCTAAACCTTAGGGATTGCCAGCTTAGCCCAACAAAACTACTTTGTTGATGAGGCATGAGGGACAGACCCGCGGCTCCAACACAGCCACACGCATCACAGGCATAGACTGGTAAGCTCGCCAAAAGGCAAAGCAGCATACTCCAAAAGTATTTTTTCATGAGTATGTATATGAAATTGGAAAATGTGAGAAAGTGCCTTCTAGACAAAGACAGAGAAATGAAGCCTAAGAAAGATTGGGGGGAGGAGTCTCAGGTGTGAGATAGATGGAAAGGAGGTGCCATCTATCATATCTGTTATACAAAGAAAGACCTGTCAGGGAAAAAGAATTCCTCTCAGCCTCGTAAGAATAAAGATTGATTTTTTCTTTCTCCAGATCCGGCATGACTGGCGAGGATGGGCGCTGGGCTTCCCGCTGCTGGTTTAGTTTTTCAATTTTCTTCATCAGGTAACACTTCCCTTCGCAGTGGAGCTTCGGGCGTTCCTTGTTAACACAGAGTTCCTGAGAAATGTACGGCTGATTGGCTTTAAACTGGATATAAACAACTAAAGGCCGTATTTGTACAGCCAATAGAAACAAGGCAAATATTCCAATGAGAATCTTTTGCAACTGAACGTTTATTTCCTTTGAGGGTAAATATAAATAGCTCTTAGGAGAAACGAACTAACAAAAGTCAGTTCAGTATAAATAGAGAAGTTTCCAGGATAAATCCCCTCCTTATATATGAAAATCTGAATATTTGTACTAACAATTTTCTAGTAGTTGGAAAGTCTTATTTAATAGATTCGGAAAAAACCTAAAATTGATTTAACATTGTCTTAATTCGAACATTTCCCCATAACGCCCGTTTTATTTCTACTATTCTACGAGACCAAAAGCTGAATTAACAACCTGTTTCTTATGAAAGTCGAACCCGGTTCATTACTGGCAAAAGTAGAAACGCCAGAAGATCTGAAAAAACTAAAACCTGAAGAACTTTACGATTTTAGTCAGGAACTCAGAGACTTCATTATTTCTACTGTAAGTGTAAATGGTGGGCATTTTGGAGCAAGTTTGGGCGTTGTAGAGTTGACCACTGCATTGCACTATGTGTTTGATACTCCCAAAGACCAACTCATTTGGGATGTAGGCCACCAGGCTTATGGTCATAAGATCCTAACCGGGAGAAGAAACGATTTTCACACCAACAGAAAGTACGGAGGGATCTCCGGCTTCCCCAAAAGGTCAGAATCAGAATACGATACCTTTGGCGTAGGACACTCTTCCACCTCTATTTCGGCTGGGGTAGGGATGGCCATCGCGAATCAATATAAGAATGATGACAGGCAGATAATATCAATCATAGGTGATGGTGCTATGACAGGTGGGATGGCTTTTGAGGCGCTGAATCACGGAGGATGGGAGAAAGCGAATATGCTGGTCATCCTGAATGATAATTGCATGTCTATAGACCCCAATGTAGGGGCCTTAAAAGAATACCTCACAGACATCTCTACCTCAGGTACTTATAATAAACTGAGAAATGATCTGTGGAATCTGCTAGGCAAGCTGGATAAATTTGGTCCTAAGGCCAGGTCTGTAGCCGCTAAGCTGGAGATGGCACTGACAGCTACGGTTACCAAGCCGGGGATGCTGTTCGAGGCACTTGGTTTCAGATACTTTGGGCCTATTGACGGGCATGACGTAAACCATCTGGTAAGAGTACTGGATGACCTGAAGAAGATTCCCGGTCCTAAGCTGCTTCACTGCCTTACCGTAAAAGGGAAAGGGTATAAGCTAGCCGAGGAAAACCAGACCACTTGGCATGCGCCAGGTCTCTTCGATAAGATTACCGGAGAAATCCAGAAGCCTGTCATAGACACCCCTCAACCTCCCAAGTACCAGGATGTGTTCGGGCACAGCATCATAGAGCTGGCCAAAGAAAATGATAAGATTATGGGGGTTACACCTGCTATGCCTAGCGGATGTAGCTTAAAATATATGTTGGCAGAAATGCCAGACAGATCTTTTGATGTAGGGATAGCAGAACAACATGCTGTTACCTTCTCAGCAGGTCTGGCTACCCAGGGACTCATTCCTTTCTGTAATATCTATTCCACCTTCATGCAAAGGGCCTATGACCAGGTCATACATGACGTGGCTATCCAGAACCTGAATGTGGTTTTCTGTCTGGATAGAGCTGGATTAGCTGGAGCAGACGGACCTACCCACCAGGGCGCCTATGATATAGCATATTTCCGCTGTATTCCGAATATGATTGTGTCAGCTCCTATGAATGAAGCGGAACTGAGAAATCTTATGTATACAGCCAGTCAGGATGATATGGGGCCCTTCTCCATCAGATATCCGAGAGGAAAAGGTGTGATGCCGGAATGGAGAACAGACTTCGAACTGATTCCTGTAGGAAAAGGCCGCAAACTGACTGAAGGAGAGGATGTGGCTATTCTTACCATCGGTCATCCTGGTAATTTTGCCCAGACGGCCATTGCAGAATTGGCCGGAGAGGGAATTCATCCTGCCCACTATGATATGCGCTTTGTGAAGCCGCTGGATGAGGAGATGCTACATGAGATATTCTCTTCTTATAAGAAAGTGGTGACGGTAGAAGATGGTTGTATCATGGGAGGATTTGGTTCAGCTGTACTTGAATTTATGGTTGATCATGGTTACACTTCCAGAGTAACCAGGCTCGGAATCCCTGATAGGTATATTGAGCATGGTACGCAGAAAGAGCTTTGGGCAGAGTGTAAGTATGATAAGGCTGCCATCATAGAAGCTGTGCGCACACTCGTAAATGACACTGTATTAGTGTGAGAATAAGAAATTATATTTTTGTCATCTTTATTTCAGCAGCCATGTATACATGGCTGCTTTATTTTGTCCCTCGTTCAG
>JBCBKZ010000633.1:0-3766 GCA_038520955.1 Bacteroidota bacterium
TACAATTTCTGAGTTTTATACATGATTTACCCCAGATAGGAGAGGGAGGTAGTCTTGGATTTTAGTAAATTACTTAAATAGTAAATTATTTAATTTAAAATATCCTTGTCTACAAATAGCCAATCTTCGTCGAAAATGAACTGCCTGAGGGAATTTTTAAGGTAAGTTCACCATTGTTTATCAGTGGAAAGATGTACCTATTCATTTTACTTTTTGGGTTCTAAGAATCAGGATCAGAGAAAGATGATTGGGGACGGTTTTCGCTTCAGCCTGAAAGGAAGAAACCAGACCGTAGATTGGTAATTTATGAAAGTTGTTTTCCCATTCTATCGATTGAATAAATTTGAAGCTGTACTTATTCCTTTTTCGAATAAGGTAGGGGAAAAATATGCATATCTTCTTGACTCCTCCTTCTTCCTCCTCACTTTGTTGCTGACCTTTATTCTCCTCAGTTTTGTTCCTCAGGCTATTTACGCTCGTAAGACTGATCCTATTAGCCCTTCTGGTACGAAAACCCTTCTACACTTCATGGCAGATGAAATTTGTGATAATGGGATAGATGATGATGGAGATGGGTTGGTAGACTGTGAGGATCCTGATTGTAGTGGAGCAGCTACATGCCTTAGGGGGAATGTGTGTGCTGCCCTGGGAGATAATTTGGTGATGAATGGTGATTTCGAACAGGGGTATTTTGCCTTTTCAAGTGATTTCGGACGAGGGAGTAACCACGCCGTAAGCGGAGAATGTGAAGAGCAAGGTTGGTTTGCAGTAGGCAGGACCATGAGTATGCAGAACATGATTTATTCGGGAGGACCTGGCGATCCTGGATCCTACACCAGTTCGGATCCAACTGATCAGAGTAACACAGCTGTTCTCTCAGGAAATGCTGAAGATCATACGTATGGAGATGGGAATTTTTTAGTAGCTGATCCAAATAATGTGGTCGATGCTGCTATTTGGTACCAGGACATAGTCTTGTGTGCTGGTCAGAAGTATATTTTTTCCGCATGGACCATGAATATCGGGTGGGCTGCTGCTCCTTCCCCAAGGATAAGCCTGGTAATTGACGGAGAGGTACTCACCTCATTTATGGAGATAAAAAATAGGAATTGGGAGGAAATCTCTACAGAATACGTAGCCCAAAATTCAGGAGCGGTAAGAGTGGCAATCATAAATGGAGGCGGATGTGAGGGAAATGATTTAGCCATAGATGATATTTCTCTTAAGCCTTGTAGCAACACTAAGGTAGAAATAGATGGACCAGAGGTGATATGTCTGGGAGAAGATGTATCCCTTAGTGTTTCCTCTCTGGATAGTTCCATAGTTACCCCGGAATTTCAATGGCAAAGAAGTGAAGATGGGGGGCAAAGCTGGATAGATATTCCCGGAGAATACTACCCATTTTTGGTGTATAGTAAGCCCATTACCAACACCCAGTTCAGGGTGCTGGCCTCAGACCAGGGGAGCATAAATATTCCCTCCTGCAGATTCATCTCTAATGTCATTGAGCCGGAAGTCCTGAACTGTGTGGCAGAAATTTGTAACAATGGATTAGACGATGATAAGGATGGAGAAATAGATGAAGAAGATGCTGATTGCCCTGAAGGGAATACCATAGTATGTTCTGAAACTGCAGGAATCAAGTACTATCTACCAGCGGTTTGGCGGAATAACAGAAGGGGATACCCTCATAGTCTTTTCATCAGTACCGCCTTTGCAGCCGCCAATGTAAATATCAGGACTGCCGATGGGACCTTCAACCAGGACATAACCATCACCTCTAATGCGCCAGGTGAAGTTACCCTTCCCCAGGATGCAGTCGCCTCAAAAAATATCAATACAATTGAAAGTAACCGAGGACTGATCATCACCTCTGATGTTCCCATCTCACCCCTTTACCGCATAACTAACAGGTTCAACCGGATGCTGGCCAACCTCAAAGGAAATGGGGCAGTGGGGAACAACTTTCGTTTAGCCACACCTATAAGGGCAGGGGGAGATGCCAGACAGGAAGAAAGACATTTCTTTTCAGTAATGGCTACTACAGATAGTACAGTAGTCACCATAGATGAATGTCCCTTTCCGCTGGAAGGAATTACCCTTCCTTTTTCAACTACCCTAAGTGCAGGGGAGACTATTCTCTTTTACCCGGCTAAAGTCGACCATCATATTACCGGGACTTTGGTGGTAGCTGACAAACCCATTTCTGTGATGGCAGGTACACAGCACACCAGAGGAAACGGAACATGGAACCGGGAAGCGGCAGGAGATGTAGCTATTCCTTTTACCAAGTTAGGACAGCATTATGTGTGTATAAGAGGGGGCTTTTCCAGCTCCTTACATGATTATGCCATTGTAATGGCAGTGATGGACGGGACGCAGGTATATATGGATGGAGATCCTATGCCACTGGCCAATTTGAAAGCGGGTGAATACACGCTGATTGAGATCACCGGAAATAAAGGAGATCCTCATTATATCAGAACCACCAAAGATGTATATGTCTACCATGTGTCAGGGAATATGCCTACTTCCAGGCAGATGGGAGAGTTTGGAATGGCAGTTCTTCCCCCCATAAATTCTCAGGAATGTACGGGGATTAAATCTACCGCTATTCCCAAGTTCCTGGAAGCGGGAACATTAAACGACTTATACATTATTGCGCCTGATGAAGCTCTGGCCAGTCTTAAGGTTGATGGACAACCCTACAAGAATTTTGCAAATGAGAGAAGAGTTCCTGGCTATAAGGGCTATTCTTCCATCTATTTGGATCAGAATACCCTCGCTAATAACATCAACTTCATCAAGTCGGACAACTATGTGTATGTAGGCCAACTTGTAGGACTAAGAGGTACTGGCGCTTACGGATACTATTCTGATTATGACTCCAGGGTGGATGTCATGGATCCTGATCAGTCCCTACCTACCACCTACTATGTGGTGGATACTGTATGTATGGGAAGTACCATCATTCATGAGCTGCAGGTAGAGAGCTGTGGGAATACGCACAGAATTATTTCTGGCATACAGGGGAAAGGGACCATTAGCTTTGCAGCTAACTCACTTCGGCTTTCCTATACCGCTGAAGAATTAGGGCTGGATGTGATACAAGTGACTGTAGAGAATGAGAATGGCTTTAAGGGTAATGTCTGTCTGGGCTTTTATGTTCAGCAAGCAGAAGCTGATGCAGGCCTGGATCAAGTGATATGCTATGGAGAAACCACCCAACTGGCAGGTGTAGGCGGCCAATCTTTTGAATGGTCCCCAAGGGAGGGGTTAACCTCCGGCAGCATAGCTAATCCGGTAGTTTCTCCTAGAAATACCATGGATTTTCAACTGGAGGTAACAGATGCCCAGGGTTGTACAGACATAGACTCTGTCAGAATCGTGGTGAATGCGCCTCCTGAGTTGATGCCCCTTAAAGCCAGGCTATGTGAGGATGATGCGAAGGATATAGATCTGCAAAAGTATAGTGAATTGATAGATGTACGTGGGGTAAGAGGTGATTTTACTTTTTATAATGAGAACTGGCGGGAGATAGATAATCCGGGACGCTATGACCCTGTAGATGGGGAAGTGATAAACGTCCTACTGGCTGATGGTAGCACAGCTTGTAGTGATACAGGAGCCTTTACCTTCTCTATACAGCCCAGTATAGTGATCCCTTCTCAGACCATACAAATATGTGAGGAAGATGCGGACTCTGTAGACCTTACCAGGTACGAGGCTGCCATAGGGAATAAGAAAGGAGTATTCACCTATTTCA
>JBCBKZ010000634.1:0-3754 GCA_038520955.1 Bacteroidota bacterium
GAGATGAAGTACGTAAAATTATTAATGGAATGAATAGCTATTGGAGGACTTGTTAGATTTATAGTATAATTACCTTCTGGAACCGTCATACCCTCAAGCCAGATGTATGACTCAGGTTGATCAGTCTTTATGAGTCCTACTATCATTTACCTTTCTGTTATTAACGATCTTCATGGAGATCAACGTATCCACCGGATTGCGTCTACCTTATGTGAAGCAGGGCATGAGGTACACGTGGTAGGCAGAGTTCTCCCTTCTTCTAACGTCTTAAGCGATAGACAGTACCATACCCATAGACTGACATGTTGGTTTCATAAGGGAAAGTGGTTCTACCTGGAATACAATATCAGGCTGTTCTTCTTCCTGCTGAGCCAGAAAGTAAGTCTGCTGAATGCCAATGACCTGGACACCTTATTAGCTAATTATTTGGTTTCCCGTTGGAAGAGGATCCCTTTAGTGTATGATTCTCACGAATACTTTACAGAGGTTCCTGAACTGATAGAGAGAAGAGGAACCCGGGCTGTTTGGTTAAGGCTGGAGAAATGGCTGCTTCCCAAAGCCGATCTCATGTATACCGTTAACCACTCCATCTCAAGGATATATGCAGAGAAGTACAGCCGGGAGGTAGGGGTCATCCGTAACCTGCCCACAAGAAAGAAACCTCGAGAAATAGTGAAGTACGAGCGACCCACGCTGATTTACCAAGGGGCCCTAAATGTGGGAAGAGGCCTTGAACTTATGGTGGCCACCATGGAGTTTCTGGACTACTTTCAATTGCTCATCATAGGGAAGGGAGACATAGGAGAAAGGATTGCTGAAGAGGTAGAAACGTTAGCCTGGAAAGACCGGATTCTCCTAAAAGGCTTTGTCCCTTTTGAGAAACTGGCGGGAATAACCCCACAAGCGCATATTGGGCTGAGTATAGAAGAGGATAGGGGCGGGAATTATCATTACGCTTCCCCCAATAAAGTCTATGATTATCTGCAGGCAGGTATACCCGTCATAGTATCAGACCTTCCTGAGATGCGGAAGGTAGTCGTGGAACATGATTGTGGACTGGTGCTGGGAAATGAGGATAGGTCGCCTCAGAAACTGGCAGAGGTGATAAAAGTATTTTGGGAGAATCAGTCTTTATATCAGCAGAAAGCTCAAAATGCGTTAACAGCAGCTGAAACCTTGATATGGGAGAATGAACAGAAGCAGTTACTGGCCTATTATCAGTCTGCTTTAGCTTCCTCATCTAGTTGAAACTCTCTTAAGTAGGACTTCCCTCTACAGGTAGCTCTAAGTTGGTAGATGCCCGAAGGATATATCTTCATGTCTATAGTTAGGGAGCCTTCTCCATCCGCTTTTTTGTCCAGGGTGTAGGACTTAACTACCTCTCCCTTTGAATCCAGTACTTCAAAGAAAATCTCTTCCTTTCTTTCCCGTGAATATTGGAAGAACATACTTTTATTTCCCTGGGGATAGACAGGACTGACAAAGAAGTGATCAATGGGGATGATCTGAACACAGGTGATTTCAGAGTACGTTTTCTCTAGCTCACTATTAACAGCTATGATTCTGTAGCATCTTTGGGTACCTGGGAATAGCCTGGAGATATCCTGAAATTCATATCTGGCTACATCTGCTTGTACCGTACTGCTGGCAGGGACTTTCTGCCTAAACATGGCTGTTTTTTGATCTGTACTGAATTTGTTTACCTCTTCCACCAGAAAGAAATCAACCTCTTGGTCAGTTGGATGTTCCCAGCTCAGGATGACCTCATTATTGGCAAACTCGGCCTGTAGATTATCAGGTTCGTAGTCTGGCTCGTAAGTAGAGAAGTAGGCAATGGAAGGAACCAGTAAGTCTTCTTCACTTCTGGGGTCTTTAGTGAATCCCTCCAGCTGAATGGTAAAGGTACATACCGTTCCATCATAGCCATCCACATAGACAAGTATAGGTACACCCACTCTTTTTTCTTCCAGAAACATGGTGATGGGTTTCTCCGCATTAGGGTTTACACAAGATCTATACAGAAAATCATCAGCCTGACAGGTAGGAGATTCTATCAGCATGGCCTGTAAGCCTGCCGGAGTATTACATATTTGAGGATTGATGGTGATCTTATACCAGCTAAACTCCGGAGAGGTGGTAAAGCTGTACCATAAGTCATTCTCAAATGACTTTATACAGGTTTTTGGGATGGAAAGGGGGGTCTCTGAAGCTGCGACTGTGGCCATAGCATTAGTAACAGTTAGAGGAGATTTATTAGGGATGAGCTGGACAGCCTGATCACAGGCATCATTGGGAAGAGACTGGGAGAATAGACAAATAGGAAATAAAAAGAGCCAGTAGAATAATGGCTGTTTTAATAGCTGCATACAAAGGCTTAACATACGTTCATGAACATAACGAAAAAAGCCCACCGTATGGTGAGCTTTCTTGTATATTTCTTTCAAGTATTTAGGCCATTACTTCTCTTACCTTAGCTGCAGCTTCTGCCAAAGTGATAGCTGAGGCTACTTCAAGGCCAGACTCATCTATGATCTTAGCACCTAGCTCAGCGTTGGTGCCCTGTAGTCTTACGATGATGGGTACACTAATGTCGCCAATTTTCTTGTAGGCTTCTACCACACCATTGGCTACTCTATCACAGCGTACGATCCCACCGAAGATATTTACGAGGATAGCCTTTACGTTAGGATCCTTCAGAATGATTCTGAATCCTTGCTCTACAGTTTCAGCAGAGGCACCTCCACCTACGTCAAGGAAGTTGGCCGGCTCACCACCGTTCAGCTTGATCATGTCCATGGTAGCCATGGCTAGTCCTGCTCCATTTACCATACATCCTACGTTTCCATCCAGCTTCACGTAGTTTAGGTGGTACTTAGAAGCTTCTACCTCCAAGGGATCTTCCTCAGAAGGATCTCTCATTTCAGCCACGTCCTTATGTCTATAGAGGGCGTTCCCATCTATGCTCAACTTACAGTCTACAGCTACCACCTTATCATCTGCCGTCTTGAACATAGGGTTGATTTCAAGCATATCCGCATCCAGTCCCTGGTATGCCTTGTATAGTTTCATGATGAACTTTACGCCATTTTTGAAGGCAGTTCCGCTTAAGCCTATGGCATAAGCTATTTTACGCGCCTGGAATCCTTGAATTCCTACAGCTGGGTCTATGTTCTCCTGAATGATTTTTTCTGGCGTTTCTTCAGCTACTTCTTCTATGTTCACCCCTCCTTCACTGGAAGCAATGATCATGTCTTTTCCAGTAGCTCTATCCAGGGTGATACTGATGTAGTATTCTTCTCTTTCACTTTCACCTGGGTAGTACATATCCTCAGCTATGAGGACCTTATTCACTTTACTACCACCGATAGCTTCATTCTGGATGGTGACAAGGGTTCCTCCCAGGATATTTTTAGCAGTCTCTTCTACTCCTGCTACCCCTTTCGCTACTACTACTCCTTTAGAACCCGTTTCTTTCACGGTACCTTTCCCTCTACCTCCTGCATGGATCTGGGCTTTTACCACAAAGAATTTCCCTTCAGGGTCATCATAAACTTGTTTAGCAGCTGCTACTGCTTCTTCTACTGTGTCAGCTACTATGCCTTCCTGAATAGGAACACCGAAGGATTTTATGAGTTGTTTGGCTTGATACTCGTGAAGTTTCATAAATGAAGATGGAATTATTGATTTAAGCCGAAATTACGGTCTCTTTCTTATTTTTCAAATGCAAAGAAGGGTGTAAAGTTAAAAATTTATC
>JBCBKZ010000635.1:0-3736 GCA_038520955.1 Bacteroidota bacterium
CTATATTTCTCAGCCACATTCTGAGGGCTACGCCTATGTTTCCGTTAGAGATCAGCTTGTACTTCTTGAACAGGGTTTCCCATTCATTGGCATTGATCTCTTTTTCTGGAATATCCTGGTATACCAGACTTAGTCCTCCAGAGTAGTGTCTGGAAAGAATGGTCTTTCTGATTTGTTCTTCTGAGAATGGAGAAAGCTGGATGGTATTCAGGAAGGCAGATTCCCAGTCTGTCACCTGCTTGATAAGCTGGAAAGCATGGGTATTACAGTTCAGGATGAAATGATAATCAAAGCTGTATCTCTGAATGATGTCTACCAGCTGGTTGATGATTTCATATCCTTGAGGTGTCCTTTCCCACCACAGTTCAATGTCATGAAGGAGAAAGACAGAATTGAAAGGGGTACTTTCTATGAGTTGAGAAACGCTTCCTTTTTGGCCTATCTGTCGCTGGAAAGCGCGTACAAAGTCTACTGGCCTCACACTCCCATGCAAGGGAGGAAGAATTCTGTAAATAGACCCATCAAAGAGTTGAGTACCTATATTCTCGCAGAAATAGGACATGCCAGAGTAGGCTTCTCCTATGACCAGCATAGCACCTCCTACTTTTTGCTTCATCCGTCTTGCCGTATCCTGGGCCAGCGCAATTTCCCTGTTTCTGTTATCAATGAGGGAACTACTGGTAAACTGATTCCCCACGAATAATTGTCGGTAGTAAAAGGGAAGCTGCGCCAGAACTTCCGGATCAGGCTGGACTTTCTCCGTAAATTCTCTGATGAGAGAGAAGGTGTTTTGATTGGCCTTTTGGGCATGCTCAAATTCGGAAATGAGGAGATCTTCCCGTGTTTGTCCCAGGAAGGATTGTACCTTCTCATATCTCTTTTCCCACCAAGCGGTAAGCGCCAGCCAGTATTTCTTGATCCCACGTATACGCTCACGGTTTCTGGAAGCACGTCTCAGGTCCTCCACGTGCTGCACAATGATGTGGGGAGCCAGGTTATCTATGGTTTTCTGCAAACTCTCTTCTATGCCCTGACTTATTCCCGCTTTTAGATCTATGATCTGTTTCTCCGCCTTATCTATGTCAAACTGGGTTTTTGTAAGTACCTCCTTCAGCCTGCTTAGGCTTCCTTTATCCTCAGGCTTAACCTCTGCCAGATTAAAAGAAATCAGGCGAGTAGAATCCTGTACTTGAAAATAGATCTGCTTAAACTTCTGTGGCAGCTGGGTAAGGGAAGAAGACACTGGTCCATGAAAATGGGTCTCCATAAGGTAGAAGACCTCATCCTGTAAACTCAAACTCATGGACTCTACTCTTTTTCTCCTCCCTTCTAAAAAGTCATTTAATATGTCTGTAGGGATGAGATCCACAGTGGACTTAAGACTGGATAGTTCTCTTAAGGTATCCTGCACATAGTCATCCATGAACTGATAATCATTCATGACGAGAATGTCCTCCGTTTTAAAAATGAGGTTTTGGATATTCTCGTATTCCTCTTTTTCCATCCACCCTTGAAGCTCTTGCATCTGCTGCTGAATGAGCTTGATATTGGACTCTGCACCAGAAAAAAGCACCAGGTCCATTCCTTGTCCAGTATCTCTTGCCAGTTTTATGAGGTAGGTAATAGACTTCAGCAGCACTATCCGAGTGGACATGCTTTTATGGAACAGGTGCTGGTTTCCATACCATATTCCGGCAAATTGCTTTACTTCCTGGTAGATGCCTGTGCGGCTATTCAGGTTCTCCTTCACAAAACGGTTGATATCCATTTTGAAGAAGTCCTTATGGATAAGGTCGCAAAAGCGCGTATTCAGCTGTTGGATAAATTGGTAGAAGTAAGACTGCTGGTCTGTTAAGAAGGCCTCAAAACTCTGGATGTTGTCCTGAATGTGTTGGAGGATAAGCTCGGGAGAGCTTCCCTGCTTGCCTGAGGTTTGTTCCTCAAGCTCAAAGAAGCTATCTGCTATTCTGTCTACCAGCGCTTGTACAATTTCGAATCCGCCTATGCTTAATGCATGAAGGAAGGAATGGAAATTGGGGAGGTAGGTATACTGTAGCCTGAAGCGAAGGAGTTCTCTGAATTTTACATTGATGGCCTGACTTCTAAGGCCTGTTCTGCTAAGCGCCCTGATTCTATATTTTATTTGTTTCTGTCGGGGACTATCTCCCGCTAAGGGGACTAATTCTTCCTTAGAGAGGAGTCTTTTCTTTTCTCTGTCAGTAGTTTGTACCAGTACCTGCAGCTTTTCCAGTAGGCTTACAATAGATTTGTTGAGGTAGTTTCTAACAATGGGAAGGTGATCCTTACTGAACTCTTCCTGAAGTAGGCGTATGTCTACCAGCAGTTTGATGAGCCTTTCTCTGGTTTGGGCGGGACCTGCAGCAGCGTCCATCAAGACAGGCACATGAGTATCCAGGATGACTTTCATGTTATGGGCGAGCTCCTTATAGCTGCTGAAAATGATTTCCAGTGCTTCCTCGTGAAAGAGGGCGCCGGATTCCTGGAGAATGTCTCTGATATGGCTTAAGGATTGGTCTAATCCATTAGAAGACGGATTTTGAGGAATAACTGCAGATTGATTGTCTTTGGGGGTAACTTCCATATAATTGTAAAAAAAGAAATAATTTCAGCTTTTCCGATGAATGAAATGTAATTTTCAACATCTAAGCACAATCCGGAAAGCATACACGTATATATTCCCGAAGGATAATCTTTCTCTTTAGATTCCATTTTTACAGGAACGTAACGTTCAGGATTCATTTGTTATGCAAATACCCAAACAGTACCTGCTTATCACATTTTGTTTCTGTGTATACTTCTTCCATGGAGGAGGTTCTGAACTTTTCGGTCAGGAGGTAGCTGATTCCGTAGTTGTGGAATCTGTCATTCTTGATTCTGTGGAAAGCATAGACCCCATCATGGCAGTGGATAGCATGAAGGTTATCACTGAACAAGAAGTGGTAGCAGAACCCGTTGCTCCTAAACCACCAGCTCCCTTCAACTATGTGCCCTCAGTAATTTCTATTAATGCGGGAGGACTGAATGTCCCAGCGCCTATCTTAATGCAAACACATCCATATATGGTCACCCAGGATGTGAGAATTGTAGAATTGCCTGTAAATGATATACAGCTTTTTGTGAAACTGGCTAATGACACCTTGGGCTTTGATATTGAAGGGACCAATGGACTGGACATTTCTGGTAGAGGGCCTTTTAATATGCAGCTTACTGGAGATGGGAATGTAATTCTCGACCTGAGGCAGGGGAGCATGAATAATGTGCAGTACATGGATAATGTGGTGTACCATGACTCTATCCAGATGGATTCTGCCTCCATCATGTTTGATAATGGCGATAGGTATGTAGGACAACTTTCTGAAGGGCAAATGGACGGCCTGGGAACAGCCTACTTCAACAATGGTAATGTATATGAAGGGACCTTTAAGGAAGGTCAGGCTAGTGGAGAGGGAGTATTTACCTACTATGATGGAGATGTCTACGAAGGAGAAGTATTGGAAGGGGCACCGCATGGAGAAGGCACCATCACCTTTAAGAATGGAGATAAGTATTCTGGGAAAATGGAGCAGGGAATGATGAATGGAAAGGGGACCTATTTCTATAGAAGTGGAAGCGTATTTAAGGGAAATTTTGTGCAAGATGAGATAGAAGGCTATGGCGTATTTACCTATGAGAATGGAGACAGGTATGAAGGTTATCTTTCGAAGGGTAGGCGGAA
>JBCBKZ010000636.1:0-3731 GCA_038520955.1 Bacteroidota bacterium
AGGATTCCTCCATTAACCTGATTCGGGTGGAGTGTGATTCACCATCTGTATATGCCTCTTTCAGCAGGGTCCCTATGATTTGCTCTATCAGAAAACCGTTTATAGTTAAGAGTTCACTCCCTGAGGGGATAGTGCCAGAAGGCTCTTCCAAGAGATAGGTCTTCCCATTCAAGTACCTAATGACAAAAGGTAGGTAATACCCGTCCTTATTAGCAGCATATAGATTTATCCAGATTCTGGAGTGGACATCTTTTAGACGGGTCACCAGCGGGTTTGCTAACTGGTAGAAGGTAATGGCCGTCATGGGCCTAACCAACTGGGAACGGGTTCTTAGGTATAAATCTTCTAATTCTTCCTTGGAAGTGAATGCTTCCGGATCAGCATGTGTACTGAGAATCAAATGATACAGGCTGTCAAGATCCTGTTTTAACAAATTTGGGGCAATCAGTTCCTGTGAGGGAAGTTGGGTATAGCCTTTGCTTGGGAAAAAGAGAGTACTTATCCCCATGAGAAAACAAACCCAACTACATATTGCTTTATGACCCGAACGGTTTTTCATAAAGTAAGGAAGATAAGCTAAATTATGTATATAACATAGCATTTATCTTCGACCCTATGTTTAAAGGCTGAATTAACGTTTTCTTAAAAACCATAGAGAATAGACCTACGAAAATACCATGTAGGAAGAATAATAGATTGCCTAAAAAAATTCATGTTTCTGATGTGCTTTTTGGTATTTTTGAAAAGTATTCGCAATTAGAAGGATTTTATAAAATTATTGCTAACACAAATAATGTCTGATAAACTTTCTTTCCTTAGCAATGCCACGCCGGAATATATAGACAGTATATACCAACAGTATAAAGCTGACCCAAGTCAGGTAGAACCGGAGTGGAAGAGATTTTTTGAAGGGTTTGATTTTGCACAATCCTTATATGGAGAATCTTCGGATTCCGCTGCTCAGTTTTCCGCTGGATCTGTAGGAAGTAATTCCAAGGAGATCAATGTACTGAATCTCATCAATGGATACAGAACCAGAGGGCACCTCTTCACCAAGACCAATCCTGTAAGAGAGAGGCGGAAATATATTCCCACACTAGATTTAGACGTTTTCGGCCTGGCTGAAGCTGACCTGGAAGAGACATTCCAGGCAGGGATTGATATAGGCTTAGGTCCGGCCAAGCTAAAGGACATAGTAGCTAAGCTTCAAGAGACCTATTGTCAAACTATTGGAGCAGAGTATAACTATATCCGTAAGCCGGAAATCGTTCAGTGGCTCAGAAGTAAAATGGAGGATAGCCGCAACACCCCTCAGTTTCCTATAGAGAAAAAGAAACACATTCTGAGAAAGTTGATGGAGGCGGTAAACTTTGAGAGGTTTCTAGGGAAGAAATTTGTAGGCCAGAAGAGATTCTCACTGGAAGGAGCTGAGACACTCATCCCAGCACTGGATGCGGTGATAGAGAAAGGTGCAGACCTGGGACTGGAAGAGTTTGTGATAGGGATGGCGCACAGAGGAAGGCTGAATGTGCTAGCCAATACGATGAAGAAGGAGTATGATGAAATCTTCTCAGAGTTTGAAGGGAAAGAACATGCAGAATCTGTTTTCCAGGGAGATGTAAAGTATCACCTGGGATTCTCTAGTGATATAGAAACCAGCTCAGGAAGAAAGGTTCACCTAAGTCTGATGCCTAACCCTTCTCACCTGGAAGCGGTAGACCCGGTGGTTCAAGGGTCAGCCAGAGCCAAGATTGATAGAAAATACGGAGAGGACTTTAACAGACTGGCTCCTATTTTAATACATGGGGACGCTGCTATTGCAGGCCAGGGAGTAGTATATGAGATAATACAGATGTCCCTACTGGAGGGGTACAAAACAGGGGGGACCATCCACATCGTCATCAATAACCAGGTAGGATTCACTACTAACTATGTAGATGCCAGATCCAGTACGTATTGTACAGATGTGGCTAAGGTTACCCAGTCTCCTGTATTCCATGTAAATGGTGATGATGTAGAGGCGCTGGTCTTTGCCATAGAAATGGCCATGGAGTTCCGCCAGACTTTTAACAAGGATGTATTTATAGATCTTCTCTGTTATAGAAAGCACGGGCATAATGAAGCAGATGAACCTAGCTTCACACAGCCGTTGTTGTACAAAATCATCAAAAAACATCCTGATCCAGCCGCCATATATCTGGAAAAACTGCTGGCTTCCGGTGATGTAGAGGCTACCATGGCTAAGGCCATAGAGAAGGAACAAAAGGCCAATCTTCAGGATGAACTGGAACAAGCTAGTCAGACTGAGACCTTGAAATATGCGCCCTATCTGAAAGGAACCTGGGACGGGATCAGAAGGGTCCAAAATGAAGACTATGAACTTCCCTCTCCTGATACCAGCGTAAAGAAAAAGGAATTTGTAGACACCTTAAAGAAGCTTCATGATATTCCTGAAGACTTTAAGGCACATAAAAAAATAGTTAAACTGTTTAATGACAGGATGAGATTCCTGGAGGAAGACAGACTAGACTGGGCCCTTGGTGAGCTAGCTGCCTATGGCATGTTACTTCAGGAAGGATTTCCTATTAGATTGAGTGGCCAGGATTCCAAGAGAGGGACATTCTCTCATAGGCATGCAGTGATTTTTAGTGAAGATGCTGAGAAAGGCTATGTTCCCCTGAACCACTTGAAAGATGGGCAGGAACAATTCACAGTCTTAAATTCTCCTTTGTCTGAATATGGAGTGCTGGGATTTGAGTATGGTTATTCCATCACCAATCCTAACAATCTGGTCATTTGGGAGGCACAGTTTGGAGACTTTGCGAATGGTGCTCAAATAGTCATGGACCAGTATGTATCCAGTGCTGAAACCAAGTGGCAAAGAATGAGTGGACTGATACAGCTTCTCCCTCATGGGTATGAAGGGCAGGGGCCAGAACACTCTTCAGCCAGAATAGAAAGATATCTGGAGCTATGTGCCAGAAAGAATATGCAGGTGGTTAACTGTACTACCCCTGCTAACTTCTTCCACGTGATAAGAAGACAGGTCCACAGAGACTTTAGAATTCCTCTCATTGTCTTCACTCCTAAGAAACTACTAAGATATCCAAAGGCTGTAAGTAAGGTGGAAGAGTTTACCAATGGTAGATTCCGAGAGTTAATTACGGATCCTGTAGTACAACCTAAGGATACTCGTAGGGTACTGCTATGTTCCGGGAAGATTTATTATGATCTGCTGGAATACCAGGAGAAGAATGAAGTGAAGGACGTAGCCGTTGTTAGAATGGAGCAACTGTATCCTCTACCGGTAACCCAGCTTAGAGAAATGATAGCCTCTCTACCAAAAGATGCTGAATATATGTGGGTGCAGGAAGAACCCAGAAACATGGGCCCATGGAACTACATACTCAGGGTGATAGATGAAGTAGACCTAACAGTAGTTTGTAGAAAGCCTAGCCCTAGCCCAGCAACAGGCTATTATAAACAACACGCAGACACCCAAAATTCGATAGTTGAAGAAGCGTTTTCTTTTGTAGAAGAAAAAGCCCTGGTAAAAAAGTAAGATTTGACTCAAGGAAATGGCAGAAATCAGCAGCTTTTGTTTGATTTCTGCCATTTTAACTTCTTTCCTGTGCTACTGTATATTAAATTTGTCTAATATGTCGAGAATGATTTTTTGTTAGTGGGGGTAATGGAATTAACGAAAGGTTTCATTTATCCGATTAAATCCA
>JBCBKZ010000637.1:0-3719 GCA_038520955.1 Bacteroidota bacterium
AGGAGCGGAAGACACATCTGACTGTGGATCATCTACATACTGATATAGTGGAACTATGTCAAAGTCAAACTGACCTATATAGCCATAGTCGAAGAAATTGTCTTTATGAACTCTGTCCTGGAATCTTCTCTGATAGAGAGAATAGTCAGCTTGAAGAGAGTAAAAAAGGTTTTTGAGAAGAGAGCCTTCAGCTGATTTAAAGTTCTGCTGGAAACGGAACCATCCCCTGTAACTATTTCCTGTAAACTGTGAGTTCCCCTGTGGGGCAAATAACATATTAGCCGTACTCCAAAGGTCAGAAGTGATATTCTCATAACTCCCTCCCAGCTTCATCACGATATTATCCGTGGGCTGGAAATCCAGTCGTCCCAGTACCCTGATTCTCTGATCTTCATTCTGGGTCTTAGCGTCTACATTGACGATGTCCTCAGCTCGGATAAAATTCGCGCGGCTCAGGAAGTTTTCTCCGTCAGTATTGAAAATCAGTGGGGTCTCCTGTAAATCAGCTAATACCCCATCTCTCAAAGATACTACCCCTCTGGCTCCGGGATCCCTGTCTTCCTGATAGTCAAATTCTCCAGAAAGGAAGAATCCTAATACAGAGCGCTTATAGTCAAAACCTTCTACGGTTTCTGTTTTCTTAATCAGAGGACCTGTTAGTGTCAGAGCTGCGAGGTTTCTCCCATATGGATCCAGAAACTCACTGGATACTAGCTCCACTCCCCCACCAAACTTAGGGGACGGTCTTGCTGTAGTGATCGAAATCACCCCACCGGTAAAGTCTCCATATTCTGCGGGTGTACCCCCTGTAATTACCTGAAGCTGCTCAATGGATTTCTGAGGCAAGGTGGTTACCCCTCTGATTTTTACTCCGTCTACATAGTATACCGTGGCATTACTCCTGGCCCCTCTAATGTTAATCCCTCCATCACCTTCATCTGACTGATAAACGCCAGGGGTGATAGCTGCCAGAGATTGGACATTACGTGTACCTATGGACTGAACATCTTTCCCGCTAAGGACTGAAGCTACCTTAGGGTCTTTCTCAAAGACGGGGTTTACATAACTTTCTATCTGTACTGTATCCGTCTCAGTAATGTTTTCCGAAAAGCTTACATCAAGTAATCTGGTTTGCCCATCAATGATGGGGACATCATTTCTTATCTGTTTAGCTCCTACATACCGGAACTCTACTCTATAGGTTCCTACTGAGATAGGTTGAATACTGTAGGTCCCTGACTCATCCGTCTGGGTACCATATCTTACGAGATCTCCTTCAAATACGATTACTGTGGTAAAAGGAAGCGGTTCCCCGTTTTGGTTAGTTACCTTCCCTGATAATTTTCCGTCCTGAGCATAGGAAATACTCAGCAGGCACAGCCAGAAAATCCCTACTAGTCTTATCCAATGTAACATATCAAGCAATAGGCATACAGAAGTTTGGTGTTCGAAGATGTCCGGGTATATCCAGACAGTGTTCTTAGCTGATGCTGGTCAGGTATTTTCGCCTCGCCTGATCAACCGGAAGTGTAAAAATAAAATAGCTACAGATGATTTACATTTCCAAATAGCTCAGAAACTAATTTAATTATACATACTCCCTTACCAGTAAATAACCTACCTGTGTGCAGTTGGTTGCCTAAGGAAAGGAGTTAGTTTACAAAATAATGTGAGAAATGTGATTCAACTTACACCCCACATAAGTGAACCATTCCACCTTTAATACCCAGGAATCTCTTTTTCATACACTTCTTAGCCCATGTAAATGGTCACGTAAGAGATAGACCTGCTAATAGGGAAATTGTTTTTAATCTACACTTATGTATGTAAGTGGAAGAGGAGAGTAATCAGTCAGTATTTGTTAAGAACAAGTAGCAGAACGAGCTCAAAGTTGTTCGAACTATCAAACTATTAACTGATGTCTGGCGAAATTATTTTCTTCCTCATGTTCTTTTTCTCCTTTCTGGCAGTTCATATGTCTGTAACTTTTCCCAATCTTCTATTGATAACTTATGAATAAGATCTACTCTGTTTGGTTATTAGGTTTGGGTTTTCTTTATGCTAATGTTGAGGCTCAAACTCCCATTTCCACAGCTGATATCCCTAAAAAGCTGGTGTACAAGCGGTCTCTTGAACCTATGAAACCAGCACCAAAGAGACAAGTAACCCTCTTCTCTTCCGCCTTCAATCTGGATGAGGAAGGCTTCCTGTGTAGGCAGGTAAATATCTCTTCTAATGGGCAGAACATCCTTAATGATGCTGCCAATGAACCTTCCATTGCAGTTAATCCTCTGAATCCTGATGAAATGATCATTGGGTGGAGACAGTTTGGTGATGTTAGCAGCAGTTTCAGAGAGGCGGGATATGCTTACACCACTGATGGAGGAAATAGTTGGACCTTTCCAGGTGTGATAGAAGCAGGGATTTTCCGCTCAGATCCGGTTCTAGGTTCGGATGCCAATGGCACCTTTTATTACAATAGCCTGGCAGTAGATTTTGGCGCAGATCCGCTGAGGCTTTTTACTGATGTCTTCAGATCCTCTACTATTGGGATATGGGATACGGGTACATATGCTATAGGGGGAGATAAGCAATGGATGGCCATAGATCAGGACCCTGGAGAAGGGGAAGATCCTAATGTGTATGCCCACTGGAATTCCTTTTTCTCGGACTGTGAAGGAAATTTTACTCGCTCTACAGATGGAGGAGATAGTTATGAGGAATGTACAGTAGCTAGTACCACCCCTCTTTTCTGGGGAACCATGGACACAGGACCTGATGGAGCGTTATACACTACCGGAGGAAATGAAAACGGAGAGGTGGCAGTATATAAGTTTACCAATGCCAGGGATAAAACCCAGGCAGCAGAATGGGACCAGTCTTCTATTGTAGACTTGCTGGGCTTCCCTACAGGTAATATTGAAGAGAGCCCTAATCCTGATGGGTTGTTAGGCCAGGTAGAAATAGCTGTGGACAGGTCAGGCGGAGAGACCAATGGATATGTATATGTACTATGCACGGTAATTAGGGTGATGGGAGAATCTGCAGATCTGGATGTGATGTTTGCCAGGAGTACGGATGGAGGCGTTAGCTGGGATCCACCTTTACGCCTAAATGATGATGTAGGGACTAACATTCAGTGGTTCGGGACCTTATCTGTAGCCCCCAATGGAAGGATAGATGTAGTATGGTTGGACACCAGAGATGATGCAGGTACATTTCTTTCTTCCCTTTACTACACCCATTCCACAGATGGAGGAGTGAACTGGAATGGAAATAGAAGACTTACTGGAGAGTTTGATCCACATGAAGGCTGGCCTATCCAGCGGAAAATGGGGGACTACTTTGATATGGTTTCCACTGATGATGGCGCACACCTAGCCTGGGCTGGCACCTTCAATAATGAACAGGATGTATTCTATTCCTTTATCCAGCCAGAAGTTCTTACTACCAGTATACCCCTCAGACAGGATAAACTTGGCATAAGTGTCTTCCCAAACCCTTTCTCAGAAAAGTTCAGCGTTCAGACCTCAGAAGTAGGCGAGTTATCCTTATTCATTTATAATTCTGTAGGCCAACTTCTCCAAGCAGAGAAGTTTACAGGGGAAATTCAGTTAGATCATGTCCATTGGCCCCAGGGTATGTATTTCCTTGATATCCGAAAGGGAGAAAAAAGAGCGGTAAAGCGGCTGGTCAAAAACTAAGGAGAAGTCATCATC
>JBCBKZ010000638.1:0-3702 GCA_038520955.1 Bacteroidota bacterium
AATGATATGTCTGTCTTCTCAGCAGTAGATTTTGATGAACATGAGCAGGTAGTATTCTGCCATGATCCCAAGGTAGGGTTGAAAGGCATCATTGCCATTCATAATACTCATCTAGGACCAGCAGCAGGAGGATGTAGAATGTATCCGTATGAGTCGGAAGAAAAAGCGTTGACAGATGTGCTACGTCTCTCCAAAGGGATGAGCTACAAAAATGCCATGGCAGGCTTACCCCTGGGTGGAGGCAAGTGCGTGATCATCGCGGACCCATCCAGTCCCAATAAGGCTGAGCTGCTAAGGGCATTCTCCAAACATGTACAGGCGCTGGGAGGGAAATACTGGACCGCCATAGATGTAGGCGTGGGCCCTAGGGATGCTGATGTATTGGCAGAGAATTGTGAGTATATATTTGCAAGAGCCAGTCAATATCCGGAAGGCTTTAACCCTTCCCTTTTCACTGCTTTGGGAGGATTTATGGGGATAAAGGCCGTAGCCAAGCATCTCTGGGATAAGAATGATCTAACAGGAGTGAAAGTGGCCATACAAGGACTTGGGGCTACTGGCAGAAATCTCGCTCGCCATCTACATGAAGCTGGAGCAATACTAACCGTAGCTGATATTAATGAAGAAGCTGTCCAGCATGTAGTTAACACCTATCAGGCTACTGCAGTTCCCCCTACGGACCTCCACAAGCAGGAGGTAGACATTTTGGCTCCATGCGCATTAGGCGGCATTCTCAATGATGCATCTATCCCTCAACTTAAGGTGAGAGCCATTTGTGGATTAGCTAATAACCAGTTGAAAGCTGAAAAGCATGGCCAAATGCTATTGGAGAGAGGCATCACCTATGTCCCGGACTATGTGGTAAATGCAGGAGGAATGATGGGAGCAGGAACCATGATATTCTCCAAGCCTTCTATGGAAGAATCCTATGAAAGAGTAAGAGGTCTCTATGAGATCATTCTCAAGCTCTTAAAGAAAGCCCAAACTGAAAACAGACCATCTTCCATAGTAGCTGACGAGATGGCTCGCGAAATTATTCATAACGAAAATCTCAATTAACTAATAACACCCTATGGCTACATATGTCATTTCCATGATGTCTATTCATGACAAAGAAGTTTATAGCAAATACACTGACAGGACTCCTGCCATTGTCAAAAAATATGGAGGCAAGTTTCTTACGAGAGGAGAAGAGGTAACTACTATGGAAGGCACTCCCTATACAGGTAGAATGGTGATCCTGGAATTCCCGGACAAGGCCAGCGTGGAGGCATGGTTTGAAGATCCCGATTACCAGGATGCCATGAAATTTAGGCATGCATCCTCAACTATGCATATGTTACTGGTCCAGGATGGTGGGGCAAACACTATGGACCCAAATCCTAAACTGTAAAAGCCCCTACTTCATGAAATTATTTTTGAAGCCCCATCAGGGGCTTTTTCTTTAGTTCTGACCTGTTCAATTCAACTCTTCTAATGTTCAATTCACCTGAATAATCCCTTGGATTATTCTCTATTCTCTCCTCTTTTAAACCATATTGAAATGGAACCATCTAATCTGTTAGCTTATTCTTAAGCCATTCCAATGAAAAAAATATTACTCCTCCTTTTTTGTGTGTCTGGTTTATGTTCTCTTAGGGGAGAGGCTAGTTCATCCCATTCTCAAGAGGATAGTATCAGTGTGTATGTCTTCCTTCATGAGTCTTGTGTGATCAGCCAGTATTACACCTTACCGCTGAGAGAATTACATGAGGAATATGCCAGTGAACATGTAGCGTTCATTGGTGTATTCCCATCATTCTCTTCAAAACCAGAAAACATACAAGCCTTCAAAGAGAAGTATCAGATTCCCTTTGAACTCAAACCGGATTATTATCATACCAGAAAAGAAGCACTTGGGGCCACAGTTACGCCAGAAGTGGTGGTGTATAATGAGACTCAGGGGGAAATCCTCTATAAGGGAAGAATAGATGATGCCTATGCACGTGTAGGCCAACGCAAGCGAATTACTTCCACCTCAGAACTTAGGGATGTATTAGAGGCCATCTTACAGCACAAACCCATAAAGGTTTCCAACACAAAAGCAGTAGGCTGCTTTATCTCCAACAACAAATTATCAACTCAAAAAAGCGGATCATCATGAAAAGACTACTACTTACCCTACTCATAGGTATGCTGAGTTTTTCCTTCCTTGAAGCTCAGGTAACCTATAGTGAAGACATAGCACCTATCCTCTACAACAATTGCACATCCTGCCATAGAGAAGGTGAGATAGGTCCCTTTCCTCTCACCAACTATGATGAGGCGGTAAACTGGAGTAACATGCTTAAATACGTTACGGAGATCAAATACATGCCTCCATGGAAGCCTGAGAGAGACTATTCTAATTTCATTGGAGAAAGAGGCCTAACTGAGGAGCAAATCCAGCTAATAGCAGACTGGGTAGACGCTGGAACCCCACAAGGAGATCCCAGCCTGGAACCTCCTCTTCCTGATTTTCCTTCGGGCTCACAGTTAGGTGAACCAGACCTGGTCCTGACCATGGAAGAAGCCCACTTCATTCAGGGAAACAATCAGGATGATTACCGAGTATTTGTGCTCCCAACCGGACTACTAGAAGATAAAGAAATAGCTGCCGTGGAGTTCCGCGCAGGAAATACCCGTGCTGTGCATCATGCCCTCTTAGCTTATGAAACTAATGGGGCCGCCGCTGCCATGGATGCAGAGACTCCTGAGTATGGCTATGAATCCTTTGGAGATTTTGGCGTAATGGTACAAGGGACTTTTAACGGCTATACACCCGGCATACAAACCGTTGTATTTCCAGAGGGAATAGGCACCACCCTACCTGCCGGATCGGACATACTGATCCAAGTCCACTATGCACCCCTCCCTACCGATGAAACAGATCAATCTTCCCTGAATATCTTCTTCAAAGACGAGGATGATAGTATAGTGAGAGAAATTGAAAGAAGACCGATATCACCTTTCAACCTGGATGGTGGATGGGCATCATTTGTCATTCCTCCTGGCGAGATCACCTCCTTTCATGGAACCAGAGCTATAACAGAGGACATTAGCCTGATTTCCGTCTATCCACACAGCCATTACCTGGGGAAAAGCTGGGAACTCTATGCGGAGACAGCTACCGGAGATACCATTAACATCATCAAGATTTCTGACTGGGACTTTAACTGGCAGGGCTCTTACACCTTTGACAGGATGAAAAAAATCCCCGCAGGTTCTACCATGCACATCAATGCTACCTATGATAACACCACCGCTAACCCTTTCAATCCCGCTAATCCTCCTCAGGAGGCACGCTGGGGAGAAGGCACGACAGATGAAATGTATCTGGTAGGTACTTCCTGGGTGCCTTATCAGGAAGGAGATGAGAATATTGTGATCGGTCAGGGAGTAACTACCAGCCTGGAAGAAGAATTTAACAGGTCCGGTAGTAAGCTATCCCTCCTGTTCCCCAACCCAACCAGTGGAGAATTTGAGCTTTCTTATTACCTGGAGAATAGCCAGAACATCCGTGTAGAAATGTTCGATGCTAATGGACGGTTAGTGAAAACACTTCTGGATAAAACGAGAAAAAATCCTGGAAAACATAGCCTTACCTCCGATGCAAGCGGATTCCCAGCAGGCATGTACATTCTTAGGCTTAGCAGCCCTGAACTAATTCTCTCACTATACTAT
>JBCBKZ010000639.1:0-3701 GCA_038520955.1 Bacteroidota bacterium
GTCTGAGCTCAGAGCGCAGACACATTGACTGTTCAGAAGGAGGAGCCTAAACCAGTAATAGCGAAGCAGAAGGTGGCTCGCTGGGTACGTCATGTAGTGAAAAAAGGAGAAACGCTCTGGGATATCTCCAAAAGATATGACACTAAGGTAGAGGTGATCAAAATGTCCAATAAGCTGGAAACTGACTCCATTAGCTCCGGTCAGATTTTGAGGGTTTTCACAAACGTTAAGACCGAGTAGGCCTTCCCTTCCTTTTCTTTTTTACTTCAAATGGATTTCTGGGCGTAGTGGCTACAAAGTCCTTCAGGTAGAACGGCTCGAAGGTAGCCAGATTCTCAAAGCCTTTTTTCTCAAAAGCATTCAGCAAGTATTCTCCCATACTGCTGGCAGTAGATAAGATAGAGGGAAGAAAAATTGCATTCTCATGTCCTCCCAGAATAGGCTCACACTTGGCAGCACCGTCACCTATGAAGATGATTTTATGTTCAGCCAGTTCCTCTTGAAAGCTTTGCTCATCTATGATTTTGGCTCGGGTATCCAACACCTCCTCTAGATCCGCTTTCCATAAACTACAGTAGACCTCCATTCTTCTGGCGTCTATCATAGGGCAAATCCAGGCATCCAGTTGGCTAGCCACTTCCTTTACCTGATAAGCTAAAGACGTCAGGCTGTTCATGCTGATCAAGGGTAGACCAGTAGCCAAGCATAAACCCTTAGCCGTAGATACGCCTACGCGCAGGCCCGTGTAGGAGCCAGGGCCTTTAGCTACCCCTATGGCCTGTAGGTCTGAAGGAGTCATCCCCATATCTGACAAGAGAGTTTTTATCATAGGAGTAAGAAGGCTGGCATGAGACTTGGCCTTCTTATAGTTGATACTTCCCAGCAATTCTTTCCCGGAGAACAGGGCTACTGAGCCTATGTCTGTAGCTGATTCTATTCCCAGAAAGAATGGACCGGACGGTTTCTGCACCTTCATCTGACAAAACTAGCCATTTCCGGGAAAGATAACATCCGTTTTCATTTGCGTGTTGTATTCAAAGAGTAGAAATTTACATCCTTATGCATTTCCATTACTGGGCATTAGTACAATTGATAGGGTGGATGAAGTCTCATCTGGAGGGGAAGCCCATACTGGAAGCCTATTCCCAAAACAAGAATGAGCTTATCCTGGAATGGGGAGACCACTTTCTCCGTGTAGGTTGCCAAACGCCCCTTACCTACCTCATCCCGGTAAAAGAATTTGCCAAGGCACGTAAAAATGTGGTGGGGCTTTTCGAAGACGTATATGGGAAAGCCCTCACGGATGTCCAGGTAGTGCCTTTCGAGCGTATTATGATTCTCTACTTTGAGGAGAACTATGAACTCATTCTCAAGCTTCATGGAATCGCTGCTAATGTCATTCTCCGGAAAGAGGGAGAGGTTATCAGCCTTTTTAACAAGGACAGAAAGGAAGATCTCAACATAGATATCACGCCCGGCTATTTTGAAGAGAACCAACTAACTCCTGAGCAGGAGCCTCAGACCCAGCAGGAAGTCCTGACACAGCTTAGATTGATAGCTCCTGTATTTGAGAAGCAGTTTGCGGGCAGGGTATGGGAAGACGTGGAAGGCGGAAAGACCTTCAGCCAGGCGGCCAAAGCTATCATAGAAGAAGCTAATTCAGGGATATACTACATTCAGAAAGAACCCACCAAGATCAAGTTTCTGATATTTAGACCAGCCGGTAAAGATCATTTTGTGCAGTTGGAAGGCATAGTTCCGGCATTACAGATTTTCCTGAAGGCCCATTACCAGTACAGCATTTACCGCAGACGCTACCAGTTTATAGAAAAGGAGATAGCCAAACCGATGAAAAAGCTGAA
Source organism: Bacteroidota bacterium (assembly GCA_038520955.1). Classification (GTDB taxonomy): domain Bacteria; phylum Bacteroidota; class Bacteroidia; order J057; family J057; genus JBCBKZ01. The sequence goes on from JBCBKZ010000639.1 coordinate 1,863, forward strand.
AAAGGTGTATGCCTCTTATCAGCAAAACATTCATCAGATGGAGACGGAAAGAAACCCGGAAGAATTAGGGCATCTCATCCTGGCTAATCTCCACCAGATCCCCAGCGGAAGTAAAAAGGCTACGGTAGAAGACTACTTCCAGGGCGGCAGTATAGATATCAAGCTAAAAGAAGGGCTTAGTCCGCAGGATAATGCCCAGCGTTATTACGAAAAGCATAAGCAGCGAAAAGCTCGTATGGCTTACTTAAAGGATCAGCTTGAAGACCTGGAAAATAAAATAGGAGAGGCAGAGGGTGAATGGAATAGCTTTCTTCAGCTCCCTAAACCGGCTGATTTAGTGCTGGGAGAAAACGGATTTGATCATCAGGAAATCAGGGCCATTAAGTCTGTCTTTCGTTCCAGAGAAAAGGAGATTAAGGAAGAAGCCAATAGTAAGTATCCTTTCAGAGTATTCAGGAGAAATGGTTATGATATTTTCGTAGGGAGAAATGCCCGAAACAATGATGAGCTCAGTTTCCGCTTTGCTCATAAGGAGGATCTCTGGCTGCATGCTAAGGATGTCGCAGGCTCTCATGTGGTGATCCGCCAAAGAGCTGGTCAAAATGTGCCATTAGCAGTTCTGGAATATGCTGCCCAACTAGCCGCCTTTTACTCCAAGCGCAAGAATGATACCCTGGTACCCGTCTTATACACCCCCAGAAAGTATGTGAGAAAGCGGAAAGGAGATCCACCAGGCATGGTGGTAGTAAACAGGGAAGATGTGATTATGGTAGAACCCCTGAGAGAATAAAAAGAAAAAGGCCTGCAGGCTATAACCTGACAGACCCTCCTAATAAGCGCACACATATAAACTCTTAGTTGGTCATTACCACCAGATACTTTGAGTTAGACCAGAAAGACTCTGAGTCAAGTATCTCTATGCTTTGGACCATTTTATTTTCTTCCACCACTCTATAAGACCCAGATGGGTGCTTAGTGAGGATTTCTGCTTTCTTTTGAGAAACCGGGATCAGGTTGATGTCTCTTAGGTCGATTTCAGTAAAGGATCCTTCATTGAAGTCGTCCTTCAGTACGGCTGTGCGACCCATTCCTATGACACCTCCTTCTTTCTCCAGTATATCACTATCTCTCAGCTCTTTGAAAGATCCAGTTACGTAGTAAACTGTATTCAAGGCAGTTGTCTGCTCATTTATCACTTCTTCCTGTTCGCCTATTCGGGCAGTCTGATTATCTATGGTAGCTACCAGGCTATCATTAGATGTTGTCAGGAAGGCTACTCTTCCATTAAGAGCTTCTATTTCAAAGTCCTGAGAAGCCAGTTGTTGTTTCAGGGTGGTAATTTCACCATCCTTCACTTCTACCTGCTCATTCAGTTTCTTGACCATGGCTCTGAATTGATTCATTTTTGCATTTGAGCCACTTAGTCTTTTGTTCAGATTGTCAATCTTCTCTTTGTTCTGTGCGAGAAGGTCATTGATGATCTGAATGTCTTCAATAATCTGGTCCTTACCAGAACGCTGCATTTCGGGATCATCTGTTCTCATGGCGATGATCTGCTCGCGATTCTTAATCTCAGCCAGGTTATTGTCAATTTGGTTGAAGGTGGCCAGGAAGTCATTTAAAATAGAGTCCTGACGCGTGGTAGCTTCTTTGAGTGCTTTATTTTCCGCTTCCAGTTGATCCAGTTTTTTCTGATTACAACTGAACATGGTAACGCTCAGTACAGCTACGAAGGCAATTAATCTTATTTGTCTCATACAAATCGTGTTAGTGCATTTTCCTCTCTTAGACCAAAGGAGGTGCCATTAAGTTAAATAGTTGACTGATAGCTTTTTAACT
>JBCBKZ010000063.1:0-13569 GCA_038520955.1 Bacteroidota bacterium
ACCAATGCTTCTTCACGCTATGATGGCGTAGAGAAAGTACACGGTGTAAACTGCGATAAGGTTTATCTGGTATTCAAAGACAATTCTCTCGACTATAACCAGGCCATGCTTTGGATAGGGCAGAAGAGTAAATTGCTTGAGAAAGCTGTTACCATAGACCGTCGTCAGACCAAGACTACCTATGAGTTCTCAAACGTCAAGTCTAACAGTGGATTTGGAGACAATGTATTCCAGTTTGATGTAGCGGCACATCCTGATGTGGATGTGTATGATGAGACGGAATAGAGAATCAAAAAATAGTAAGACAATCCCCGGCTTAAGTCGGGGATTTTTTTTATGCCCCAAGTCAAGAAATCTGAGAATCTGATTAGAGAATTCGCCTAAAAAAGAGTAATATTGTATGCATGCATACTATTTAGTTGTTTTGCTAACTATTTAATTTACGATAGGACTTAAATCTACTGTAGCAGATGAATTTTGAACTCACAGAAGAACACTTGATGATTCAGCAAATGGCCAGAGATTTTGCTGAGAATGAACTGAAGCCAGGTGTCATAGAAAGAGATAAAACCCAGGAGTTCTCTAAAGAACTACTAGGAAGAATGGGCGAACTAGGTTTCATGGGCATGATGGTCAGCCCTGAATACGAAGGAGGAGGAATGGATACTGTTTCTTATGTGCTTGTCATGGAAGAATTATCCAAGTGGGATGCATCAGCAGGCGTAATCGTATCTGTGAATAATTCTCTGGTATGTTGGGGACTGGAAGCCTTCGGAAATGAAGAGCAAAAGCGTAAGTACTTGCCAGATTTAGCCAGTGGAAGAAAAATAGGCGCTTTCTGTTTGTCAGAGCCAGAAGCGGGTTCAGATGCTACCAGTCAGAAAACTACTGCCATTGACATGGGAGATCACTACCTACTCAATGGTACCAAGAACTGGATCACCAACGCTAACATAGCTAGTACTTACCTGGTCATGGCACAAACAGATGTAGAGAAAGGCCATAAAGGCATTAACTGTCTGATCGTAGAGCGTGATATGGAAGGATTTGAGTTGGGTCCTAAGGAAGATAAGTTGGGGATCAGGGGGTCAGATACGCACTCCATCAACTTCAATGACATTAAAGTACCTAAGGAGAATAGAATAGGGGATGAGGGTTTCGGATTCAAGTTTGCGATGAAGACCTTGAATGGAGGAAGAATAGGGATAGCCTCACAGGCTTTAGGAATAGCTTCTGGTGCATTTGACAGAGCGCTTGAGTACTCCAAGATCAGAAAAGCCTTTGGGACAGAAATCATGAACCACCAGGCCATACAGTTCAAATTGGCTGAAATGGCGACAGAGATAGAAGCTTCTAAATGGCTCATTCTCAAGTCAGCCTTAGAGAAAGATAACGGCAAAAACTATGTAGCCTCAGCGGCCATGGCTAAGCTTTATGCTTCCAGAACAGCCATGCACTGTGCTAATGAGTCTATACAGATACACGGCGGAAATGGCTACGTGAAAGAATATCATGTAGAGCGTATGTTGCGTGATGCCAAGATTACGGAAATCTATGAGGGAACCTCAGAGGTTCAGCGCATCGTAATTGCCAGAGAACTCATACGTAACAATTAGCAATACCCTCCTTATCTAAAACATCAAGAGCTACTCCTACTGGGGTGGCTCTTCTTGTTTTACCCCTCTTTTGGAAATGGAATCCAGATTAATTTTCCACCTATTGAGAATGGAAATGATCGAACTATAAATCCATACAGGGCAGGGTAATTGATCCGTATTGAGTTTATTTTTCAAGCTCCAAGGTTACCTGTTTGAGATCCAACACATATACTCACATAGAACTTCCACTTTCTCATTTGATTGAATAATCAGGTTAGATAGCCCCTATCCTTAACCACAAAATCAAATGTATTATGAGAGCCAAGGATCTTGATATTCCAAATATCAACAAAAAATCTATTGAAGAATTAGTAGCAAATGTCACTTCAAGGAACCATGACGGCACCTTATTGGTAAACTTACCTGTCTTTAGTTATACCTATTCTGATACTATTACCCCACTCAGGCAACAGGCCGAGAGTACGATCGCAGCCTTAAATGAAGCAGCTGCCTATTACATGGAGATTAGTTATGGTAGGTTTTCTTTCCAGTTTAGGTTACGTAGCTGTGCCTTAGCTAATACAAAAGCCTGGAGGGGTAATTTAGAAGGGATTACGCCTACCTATGACAGAATAACCAACCTACTGACAAATAGAGATCAATTCCCTCCAGTATCAGATTACACGGGGTACCATCCTTTCAAGGTTTTTGAAAGGGACCCTAATATTCATGGTACAGATCCCGCAACAAATCCTGTTTTTAGAGATTATGGAGGCATTTTTCGCCAGAATCTATGCGAAGCGATCATTGAAGCAGCAGAGGACCAAGGGCCCAGACAATGGGACTTTCAGGGAGATTTGGAGGATATCGGGAGGTGGGCCCTAAAATCTGGTAAAGAAGGACTTGCCTTTTTCTCGTCTTCCTCAGTCAATAGAGCCGTTAAGCGTACCCTGAACTCTCCCATCAGTTTGGGGAATGGCAGAAGCATAAGAGATTTTGCCCTTGATAGTGAACTGCCTAGAGGAGGTTCTTGGGCAGTCCATGCTCACGAACTTGGTCATTTATTCTTCGGGATATATGATTACTATAACAGAGTGACTAATGGCCGGGATTTGGTACGAATGTCCCGGGAAGGATATTTAGGAAGTGCTAGCCTCATGGCACTACATTTTCATGGTCCTCATTTTGATGGGTTTCATAAGTTTAACCTTGGGTGGTTAGATCCTACCATCGTTACTCCCTCTTTCTCCTCAAAAGAGTTTGACCTTGCGCCTGTTTATGGCAGTGATAAAAATGTACTGTTGATTCGACCAGAAGAAAATAATAAACCTGGTGAATTCTTTTTGCTGGAGGTCAGAACAAGGAATGGGAGAACAGCTGATGGCCATGCAATCAGATATGACCAAAACCTACCTAATTCGTTAGAAGGTGGAGTAATTGTTTATCACCTCAACACCACTAGCCCTAAAGGAAACAAACCTAATGAGCCATTGAGCATAGCAGAGCCCTATATAGATATAGAAGGGGAAAGGTTTGGTTCAACTGCTCTGGTGTCCTTGAAAGCAGGGGATGGATTGTCGGTAAGTCAAACCTCCTTTTATGGAGATACTGAGAATGGGTTGGAAATAAAGGTACTATCCATTGATACCAATGGGACATGTAGGATTAGAATTACCTGGAACAGAAGACCTCGAATAAGCGCAGAACGAACTTATCCAAATGGGGAGCTCCACGTGCTTACTCGTAATGAATCGGGAGACCCCCTCTATAAAAGATTTGATGGACAGAAGTGGTTCCCTTCTCAGGAAGGCTGGGATTCACTGGGGGGGAAGATCACTGGTCGCCCAGTATGCTCTAAGGCGGGGTCTGCATTAAATGTCCTGGTTAGGGGAGAAAGTGGAAGACCCTTTCATAAGAAAAGACTTGGCGATGGTTCCTGGGTGTCATCTAGTTGGAAAACACTGGGAGGAGGTGTGATAGGACCCGGGTCCATCTCAAAACATGGATCTTACTCTGAGGCTGTGGTGAAGGGTTCAGATTCTGAAAACGTTTTCGTGAAGTGGGAAACATCTGAAGGTTTCAATGAATCAAGAGGGAGTTGGGAAAACCTCGGAGGGCCCATTCTAGGTCAACCCCATTCTCATGGAGGTTTTATCCAAACTTCTAGTGGCAAACAGGCAGCCTTACATATTTTTGCAAGAGACTTAAATGGGACGCCCATCCATAAATATCGAGCAAATGGGAAGTGGTTCCCTGGAGAGGAGGACTGGGCTGAGTTAGGCGGAAAGATTGATACAGACCCATTTGGGCTAACTGTTGGGGAAGATACTTATGTATTTGTCAGAGGGACTAGTGGGAAAGTATTTGTAAAGTATCTGAATGCGGAAGGATGGGAACCTTCTAAAACAGGTTGGGTCTCCTTAGGAGGGCAAATACTAGGACCCCCTTGTGCAGCAGAAGTAAATGGAGTCATATGGGTTTTTGCAACAGGGATTTCTGGAGGTGTGTTCGTAAATAAAGGAAGCAAGGAGAACTGGTCAGGTTGGAAACCCTTAGGAGGAAATGTGATAGATTCACCTGTTGCAACTGAAGGGAAAGGTACCATTGACGTACTTGTTACAGGAATAAGTGGAAGAGTATTCCATCAAAGAATAGATCCCAACATTTGGCCTCCTAAGGAGAACCAATGGAAAAGCATTGGAGGGAAAATAGTTTAAGAACCTATTGCGACCAGATTCTTAAGATTTAATACATCTTATTCATTCCAGTAGTCTGAAGGTACTCTTCAGACTACTTTTTTTTGTTTTTTTACTCTATGGCGAAGAAAACACCTATAGTAGATACACCAGATCCTCGAGATTTAGGATTTGGGTCTGGTTTTAAGAAAGGCAATAAAAGACTCATCAACAAGGACGGATCCTTCAATGTCATCAAATCAGGCGGAGGCCTGGGAGCCATTCATGGCTATCATATCATGCTGACCACGCCCTGGTGGAAGTTTCTGGGCTACATTGGGATCGGCTATGTACTAATCAACCTGTTTTTTGCTTCCATCTACATGTTGGTAGGCGTAGAGACATTGACGGGAGTAGCTATTAGGGATAGCTTCTGGGGGAAGTATGCTAATGCCTTTTACTTTAGCGTACAGACTTTCACTACTGTAGGCTATGGAACTCTTAGCCCTAAGGGAGATGTTGCTAGCTTGATAGCTTCTTTTGAGGCCATGATAGGACTAATGGCCTTTGCCATGGCAACAGGGCTACTTTACGGAAGATTCTCACAGCCTACTGCTAAGATCGCCTATAGTTCCTGTGCCCTAATAGCTCCTTATCAAAACATAAATAGCTTCCAGTTACGAGTCATTAATCGGCGCCAGAACCAGCTGATAGAACTGGAAGCACGCATAGCCTTAAGATATTTTGAGGAAGAGAAAGGAACCGTTAAACAACAGTTTTTTGTACTCAACCTGGAAAGGGACAAAATCGCTATGTTTCCCCTCTCATGGACTGTGGTTCATCCTATAGATAAAGACAGCCCTTTGTTTGGCGTTACGCCTGAGAGTATGGAAGAAATGGATGCAGAATTTATCGTGATGATTAAGGGCTACGATGAGACCTTTGCTCAGCATGTGTATTCCCGTTCCTCTTACAAACCTCACGAAATTAGGTGGGGAGCTAAGTTCACCCGCATCTTCCATCCTGATGAAGAAGGAAACCTTATCATGGACATAGACAGGATAGATGAGACCTATGAGGTAGAGCTGAATTAACGCAAATTATTCTGGCAGCTATCAAATTCTAAAGGTTTACGTATATTACTTCTATGAAAGCTGAGGAATTAAAAATTGAGCTTATAAGCTGGATAGCTAATCTAGGGAAAAATGAAGCCCTTAATCAACTTTGGAAAGTAAAAGAGGAATGGGATAGGAGAGCTACCAATGAGAAGATAGCTTTCTCCTTAAGAGGCTCAGGGCTTTATGAAGGGAAAATTAAACTTGTAGAAAATTTTGATGAACCATTAGAAGATTTCAAGGAATACATGTAATGGCTTCATTCTTATTGGATATTCATACTCTCCTTTGGCACTTAGGCAGCTCCAAAGAATTATCTAAAGTTGCTTATGATGCAATTATTAATGAAGACAACTCGATTTATATTAGCATAGTTTCTTTTTGGGAAATTGCTATCAAGGTAAGTTTGAAAAAATTAGAGACACCTGAGCCACCTTGGGAAATGGTCGGGAGGATGAGTGCTATAGGTATAAATGTACTTCCTATTCGTCCAGCATATCTCAAAGAACTTGGCCACCTATCTCTTCACCACAGAGATCCATTTGATCGAATGATTATATCTACTGCTATAAGTGAGCAACTGGTCGTCATCACCAGAGATAGAAACTTCTCAACGTATAATCTTCCCGTCCTTTGGTAATGTAAGGAACAGAATAACACAAAAGGCCCGAACTTCTTCGGGCCTTTTGTAAACACTAACAAAAATTTATACTAGGTAGAGACACATTGCATGTGGCTCCAACGATCTGTTGCCTAATTCATATGGGCCATTCTGAGGTGAGAAAAGTGCCAGATGGTACCCCCCAGGCTTTTCGCCAGCTGGGACATCAGGGCCATGGTGAATTTTTCTCCTAAGCCTTCTGCTAGCTCATAAACTCCTCTTACCGTCCTCAATAGCTCCTGGCTATTCAGAACTATCATTTTGAGGGCCTGATCATAGTTGATATCTGGTTCCACTATGGTCAAACTAGCTTTGATGAGGTAGTTTCCATCAACTGTAGAAGGCGTACTTCCCAGCATCAAAATCTTATCTGCTATCACCTCAGAATGTGAGAAGGTAGCTTCCTGTAACTCTTCAATAGACTCACTTAGTTGAAGAAAGGGCCTAATGGAAGGGTTCCAATTCAGCTTACGTATATTTTGTTGATAAACCTGATAGTCTGCGAGTAGTACATCCAGTTTCTCGGATAGTATTTCAGCGTCCATAGGGCCGAGTCCACCTGTGTAATTCGATAATTGCATAACTCCTCCTATGTTATATGTTAAACTTGGAACTAGTCTACACTTATACAAAACGAAGACCAATGAGGTGGAGTTACAGACAATGTAGCAATTGCATGCTATTCTGGCAGAAGCGTGCGGAAGAATTGTCAGTTCGTGTTTAGCTAGGTAAATTCTTTATGAAAGTGTCGCTCCTACGGAGCTTTAAATGGTTAATCATTAATTCTACCAAGATTGCAGCCCTACGGGCTTTCAAGTATTCAACATTCTCTCATTCAATCATTCAAAATTCATTCACTCAATCATTCAATCATTCTCCCACTCAAAACTCAATCATTCAAAATTCACTCATTCATTCTCAACTCACCCGTAGGGGACACCTTCACCACTTTCTTATCTATCAGATACCGTAACACCTCTTCCCGCTGATCCTGGGTGCCAGAGGAAACACTTTGTAAGACCTGTCTATAAGTGGCATGCTTCTGCTGGGAGATGAAGTCCAGAATAAGTTTCTGTAGGGAGTCATGATTTGCCTCGGGAGCAGAACGAGATTTCCTGGCCAGGCATACATCACAAATCCCGCAGGGAGGATTTCCCTTCTCATCAAAGTACTTCTCAATCAGTTGGCTTCTGCAAACGGCTTTATTCTGTACATAGGAGATCATGGAACTCATACGGGAAAAGGCTCGCTTCTTGAGCCATTTATACTTTTCCCAGTTAAGGTTCTGGGGGAGCAATTGCTGACGGCCCTGCTCAAAACGGATCATGGGCGTGGAAAAAGGCGCTTGGTAGTATAGCAGCTTGTACTCCATCAACCTGTTCAATTGAGATTGGAGCTGTTCTGCTGATAAGTGGAGTGCATGCTCCCAGCCAAGAGGCAGAAAACGCACTTCCCGCTGATAAGCTTCTCCTCCATAGGTCCTGAGTATGTGGTCCAAGAGCGGTGCTAGCTTAGGATGGTTCTCCTTAAACGTCCAGATATCATCAGGCTCTGCTGTCAATTGCAGGTAGCCATAATCTTCCTTCTCTTCCTTGATGCGGAGAAATCCTTCTTTCTCCAGAATTTTGATGCTGGCATACAGGCTGAGAACAGAAGTCTTTTGCTGAGTGGCCAATTTACCTATATCAAATACTTGCCATTTGGGAAGGTAATTCCCTGGAGGAATTTGATAGGCTTTATTGAGATAGTCGTAGTGGGCCACTAAGACCTTCCACTCTGGAAATTGAAGTTCCTGCCAGCGTCTTAGTTCACGTATATCTACAGGGTTGTGGAAAGAAATAGCGTAAGCCTTTTGGCCATCTCTTCCGCCTCTGCCTGCTTCCTGGTAATAGCTTTCCAGATCAAAAGGGAGATTAAAGTGGATCACAAAACGTACGTCTGGCTTATCTATCCCCATCCCAAAGGCATTGGTGGCTACCATCACCTGGACTTTGTTATCTATCCATGCCTGCTGGACCTTATCCCGTTCAGAGTGGGGCATACCTCCATGATAACCCGTAGTAGAAATCCCTGCTTCCCTCAGTATATCCCGAATGTGCTCTACCGCCTTACGGGTACGTGCGTACACTATACCTGAGCCGTTGAGCTTCTTGATGATGTCCTTAATACGGGTCCGGGTATTCTCCTCTTCCAATACTACATAGCTGATATTCTCCCGCCGAAAGCTTTGCTGAAAGTGATTAGGATTACGAAGGGCGAGTTGCTGGAGAATGTCCTCTTGCACTTTTTGAGGAGCGGAGGCCGTAAGCGCAATCACAGGTACTTTGGGATGTACTTCACGGATCTCAGGAATCTTCAGATAATTTGGCCGGAAATCATGTCCCCACTGGCTGACACAATGGGCCTCATCTATCACCAGCAGAGAAACAGGCATACGCTTTAAACGCTGCACAAACATTTCTGACTGTATACGCTCAGGAGAGAGGTAGAGAAACTTGTAATCTCCCTGCATGGCTTTTTGCAGCCTTTCATCTATGAGTCTTTGAGGGACGCTGCTGCTCAGGTAGGTAGCGGGTATTTTGAGAGAGTTAAGCCTTTCTACCTGATCCTTCATCAGGGCTATAAGGGGAGATATCACGATGGTAAGCCCATCCAGGTATAAGGCTGGGACCTGAAAGCAGATAGATTTCCCACCTCCTGTGGGCAATAGAGCCAGCGTATCATGCCCATCAATGACGGATTGAATGATCTCTTCCTGCCCTTTTCTGAAAGAAGGATAGCCCCAAACCTCATGAAGTATTTCGTGTATACTTTTCACTCGCCTGCAATTCTAACAAAAGCCCATGCCAAGCGTTAAATTTATCTTATTTTTATCGGAATTTTGTCATACACCTAGACACACAAATGAATACAACTCACCTTATCTCCAAAAGCAAAGCCCTATTTTCAGAAGCTAACCACTTTATCCCAGGAGGAGTTAACTCTCCTGTAAGAGCCTTTAAAAGTGTGGGGGGTGATCCCGTCTTTATGAAGCGGGCGGAGGGTGCCTATTTGTATGATGAGGATGATAATGCCTATGTAGAGCTTATCAACTCCTGGGGGCCTATGATATTAGGCCATGCAGACCCTAAGGTAGTAGAGGCAGTTACGGCTGTGATGGCCAATTCTTTCAGCTTCGGGACGCCTACGGAAATAGAGGTGGAAATGGCCAAGCTGATCGTAAGCATGGTACCCTCCATAGAAAAGGTGAGAATGGTGAATTCCGGTACAGAAGCTACCATGAGTGCCATAAGACTGGCCAGAGGATATACAGAAAGAGACAAGATTATCAAATTTGCGGGCTGCTATCACGGTCATGGAGATAGTTTCCTTATAGCCGCAGGCAGCGGAGCTCTCACCTTTGGCATCCCTAACAGTCCGGGGGTTACCAAAGGAATAGCTGAGGATACCCTTATAGCTGATTTTAATGATTTGGAGAATGTCCAATCTCTGGTCAAAGCTAATCAGGGAGAAATAGCAGCCATCATTCTGGAACCCGTAACCGGAAATATGGGGGTAATAGTTCCAGATGAAGGGTTTCTACAGGGCTTGAGAGATCTATGTGATCAGGAAGGGATAGTGTTGATCTTTGACGAAGTGATGACAGGCTTCCGTCTGAGCGAGTCAGGTGCCCAGGGTGTTCTAGGTGTTTCGCCAGACATAAGCTGCCTGGGAAAAATCATAGGAGGAGGAATGCCGGTTGGCGCCTATGGAGGAAAGAAAGAGATCATGGATTATGTGTCTCCTTCAGGACCGGTTTATCAGGCTGGGACCCTTTCCGGAAATCCTGTAGCCATGCAGGCAGGTCTGGCAACTTTATCTCAGTTAAAAGGGAATGATACCCTTTACAAGAACCTGGAATCTACCACGGCTACCTTAGCCAATGGAATAAGTGGCATTCTCTCAGAAAAAGGAATTACTCACACAGTAGGAATCATAGGATCTATGTTTACAGTATTCTTCCGTGAGGAAGCCGTAAGGAACTTCGAAGATGCCAAAGCCTGTGATACGGCCTTCTTCGCAAAATTCTTCAAGCACATGCTGGCTAATGGGGTATACCTTCCACCTTCTCAGTTTGAAGCTATGTTCATTTCCCAGTCTATTCAGGAGAAAGAAATCGGGATCATCTTAGATGCCGTGAGAAAGTTTTAAGGTGAGACTTGGCTTCTTTAAGAGAGCTTAGCTTCCTTTTGTAAAGAGGTGAAAAATATTTCGTCCGTTCGATAAGACTCACGAGGCCTTTCTTCAGGTGAGAAAGGTCTTCTTACATTTCCCCAAACATCTTATCATCTACTTCTGCTTCGCGATTATGGCGTTCCAGTGTCCAGTCATCATTAAAGGCGGTTTGGCTCCACCTGTTTCGTATCCATCTTAGCACCTGTACGCCCAGACCCAGTTTATCTTGTAATTCTTCCTCAAGCTGTCCTACTATTCGTTTTTGATCAATGTCTACTACCAGGAAAGGGACTTCTTCACACACATCCCCAAGCGTCAACTCCTCAGAAATTAGTTCTGAATTAGGACTACTCTTCATTCTTTTGTGCGTATGCTCATAGAATCCCAATCTTAGAAAAGGGTAGCACTCATTAAAGGAGTCAGATAAATCTTTAACAGTTCTCAGGCGGTGCAGAACGAGCTTATGGGCTTTTGTTTGAGTAGAACTAGCCATCTTCTTTTTCTTACTATGCTATAAAATTTCCACAGAAATGCAAGTTTTCCTGTTTAAGATGATGTATTAGCTGGTATGGTCACTAATGATTAGCCATTTGCCATTAAACTTTTGCCAAACCAGAGTAAAGTATCCACTGGCATCTTCTATGTCTCTTTTCAGGTAGAATTTCCCTATCACCAAGGCTACTTCATCCGTAACGGCCCTCATATTGACTATGTCAAAGGAGAGGGTCCCCATGATGGTTCTGTCAGGATAGCTTTTTTTATAGCGCTCAAAGGTATTCTGCCATCCGTAAACAGGGCCATTGCTACCTGTAAATACCAGCTGTTCTGACTTCCAGTAACCTTCCATAAAGGCAGGGATGTCTCCTTCATTCCAGGCTTTTTCCTGCATATCAAAGACAGCCATAATATCAGTACTATCAGCTTTAGCCAATTGTTGGGCGTGGATAAACAGACAACTAGTACTCAAGAAGAGAGAAAGGAGGAGTTTCATAAGTATTTCTTTTGGGAGAAAAGATATAAAAATCTACTCGCTTCTTCCCCATGCCGATAAATCCTGTAAATTTGGGCCTGCTAAATAAAAATTGGTAGCTAACTACCGTTGAGAAAAGAACGTGAACGTTTATGAGTGATCAGATAGTCCTGAGATTTGCCCCTAGTCCTACCGGACCTCTTCACATAGGTGGAGTGAGAACAGCCTTGTATAACTACCTCTACACCCAGAAAGTAGGGGGGAGATTTATCCTGAGGATAGAGGATACAGACCAGAATAGGTATGTAGAAGGAGCTGAAGAATACATTATCAAGGCATTAGAATGGGTAGGAATCAAATTCAATGAAGGGGTAGGCGTAGGGGGAGAAAAAGGGCCTTACCGTCAGAGTGAGCGTAAGGATATGTACCGCCAGTATGCTGATCAGTTGATCGCCTCTGGAAATGCCTACTATGCATTTGATACGCCGGAGGAGTTAGATGTCATGCGGGAGGAATTAAAAGCTGCTGGTAGCTCTAATTTGCAATATAACTTTGCAGTGAGGAACAGAATGAAGAATAGCCTGAGCCTTTCTGAAGAGGAGGTAAAGCAGAGGTTGGAATCTGGAGAGCCTTATGTGATCCGGATGAAAATGCCTCGAAAAGAAGAGATCAGGTTCTATGATATAGTCAGAAAGTGGGTAGTCTTCCAGTCTAATCAGTTAGATGACAAGGTCCTGTTGAAAGGAGATGGGATGCCCACCTATCACCTGGCCAATGTGGTGGATGACTACCATATGGGCATTACGCATGTGATTAGAGGGGAAGAGTGGGTTTCTTCTACGCCCCTGCATGTGATGCTGTATCGTTCTCTGGGCTGGGAAGAAAGCATGCCTACCTTTATCCACTTACCCCTTATCCTGAATCCAAACGGAAAGGGGAAAATGAGCAAAAGGCAGGGTGATAAGCTGGGATTTTCCGTTTTCCCTACCCAATGGACTGACCCTAAGACAAGAGTTACTTCATCTGGATTTAGAGAGGATGGCTATTTACCAGAGGCTTTGATGAACTTTCTGGCACTACTCGGATGGAATCCGGGTAATGAGGAGGAACTGATGGGTGAAGCCCGGTTGGTAGAATTATTTGACTTGGAGAAGCTGAATAACTCAGCCACAAACTTCAATCTGGAGAAGCTAAACTGGTTTAACCAACAGTATATCAGGATGAAATCTGATGAAGAATTGGCAAATCTGGTAAAGCCTAAACTGGAAGCCGCTGGATATCGTATACCATCAGACAGATTTTTATGGGAAGTTATTCGTCTACTAAAAGAGAGGGTAACCCTTCTTACTGATTTTGTAGATCAGTCTAAACTTTTCTTCCATGCTCCTGAGGAGTTTCATGCTAAAATGAAGAAGAAGCATTGGAATGATGGGGCCAGAGAATTGATGAGGGCTATGGGAGAAAAATTTGAGAAGATAGAAGACTGGAAAGCAGAAAATCTGGAAAAAGCCTTTGAGGAATTATTGGAGGAGAAGGAAGTAGGGAAAGGGAAAATATTAGCCCCTCTCAGACTGGTATTGACCGGAGAACCCTCTGGACCGGGTGCATTTGACATTGCAGATGTGATAGGCAGGGAAGAGACGCAAAATCGAATATCTTCCGCCGTTGAAAATTTGGAATAGCCAGAATCTGATCCATTTTGTAGAGAATCCGATACTTTCTAGTATCATTATTGATAGAATAGTTAACTTGTTAAGTCAGGACTCTCTATATTGCAGGTAGGGTATTCATAATTTGTTTTACTACTCCTGAATGTACGCGGACCACAATCATTGCATTTAATCATAGTTTATCTTGGCAGCTAAGAAAAAGACAAGAATACAGAAGTTTATTAACTACACGCGAGAAGCATTCTTCTGGCCAGTTCACTTGGCGGGATTGGCAGGTATTACTGCGTTAGCAGCGCTTGGGATAGTTATTCTTCCTTCCATCGGATTAGGGATGAACCCTGACTTGATAGCCCCCTCTATCATCATGACAGCAGGTGGGTTAGAACTTATGCTACTAAGCGCCATCAGTAATAACCCCAGGTTTATCAGAGCTATCAACGCTAAGTACCAGAAAGACATAGACGCTTTCCATAAAACCAAAACACTGGTTGATTACTATAATTCTCTTACCCTGGAGTCTCAAAGAAGATTTGATGGCCTACGTAAACGTATAAAAGTCTGGCGTAAGAAAGCTCTATCTGATTGAGTTTAGTTACAAATCTATTCACCAAAGCTGGCGCACTGGTGTTCATCTTCTGTTCTTTGATACGCACTTCTTTGATACG
>JBCBKZ010000640.1:0-3699 GCA_038520955.1 Bacteroidota bacterium
CGTCATATACTGAGAGAAATACGCCACCAATAAGTTTTTCGTATCCATCTAAAGAAGAGTTAGGCAAGTTATTCCGTTCACTTACCCAAGATATTATTTTTCGGCTAAATGGGTAAGTAAAGAACCCTCACTGATGATCAGAGAGGGTTCTTTTTTCTATATGAGAAGGCGCTTATCTGACAATTAGCCTTCCTCTTTTGATCTGCTGAGGACCTCTCAGCTCAACCAGATAAGTACCGGAAGTCAGATTTCCAACAAAGTACTCATTCTGCTTACTGAATCTCTTCACTACTCTCCCTTCAATGTCATAGAGGGTAACATCCGTAAAGTTGAAATCAGTATTGATCTGGAACTGTCTGGTTACAGGATTTGGATAGATGGCTTTAGAGATATCCAGTAATTCTTCTTCCAGACTTGTTGTGACAGATTCTTCTACTATCAGGGTTCTCACCACATTCTCTGCTGCCAGATAGTTATTGTTTCCAGCCTGACTTGCGGTGATTTCAGCTGTACCTGCGGCAAGTAGGGTGACTTCGTTCCCATCAATTGAGATAACGGAATCATTTGACGCCTGATAAGTGATGGCTAAACCTGAAGAGGTAGTTGCTTCCAGGGTGAATGTCGAGGGACTTTCACCAATAATTCTTTTCTCTAGAGAATCAAATGTGATAGCCTGAGTAGCCTGAGTAATGGTCAGGAAACCTCCTACATAACTAATAGTATAGTTATCTGATTCTGCTCCATTGACGGTAATGGCATAGGTACCTACATCACTATCTAGAGCTGCAGAGGTGCTACCCAGCGGAGAGGCATCTAACACTGTGCTGTCTTCATCGTAGACAAAACCTTCAAAAGCAAAAGTGAATTCAGGATTTTCTTCATTGTAAGGTCTCGTTAAGTCATTTGCAGAAATCGTTAAAGCTGCCTTGGCAACGGTGATGGCCTGCTTCAGGCTATCTGCCTTGTAAGTCTCGGTTTCTGAGTGGAAAGTAGAAACTACGGTAGTTCCTGCCCCTGTGATGATGGCAGAATCTCCATCCAGAATCAGAACACCTGTCTCTGAAGAAGCAAAATCATAGCTGCGATCTTCATCAGAAAGAACGCTGAAAACAAATCCGGGATCACCATAAGTGTAAGTGGTTGCATCTACCTGAATAGCAGCCAGGTTCTTCAATACCAGGAGAGGAATGTTAGCTGGATCTCCTCCAAAACCATCGAAGGTGACATCTCTTTCCACCTGGAAATCACTTCCATCCATGGCTATGCTGAATACAATTCCTCTGAGGTTGGCACCTCCCTTTGAGGTCTGTCCCCACAGTCTTCCTGCATACATAGTGAGGCCTCCTAGCGGTAGCTCTCCCTCCAGGTTAAAGCTATGCGCTACGCTGACTGCTTGAGTGGCAGTATCTATGTTGAAAATGGTCCCATGTCCATTTACTCCCCCATAACTATTTACCCCCCACAGCTTTCCTTCTGCAGCCAGAAGTCTCCCTCTGGTTCCATATCCAGTCGTGGTAGAGTTGGCGGTAAGCTCCTGTACCAGCTGGAAACCGGTTCCGTCAGTGTTGACAGAAAAAAGAGATTGTCCAGTAGCAGTGGAAAGCTCATTCCCTTGAGTAGTTCCGTATACCTTGTCTCCATAAGCTACCAGCGTAGGTCTTGGGAAGAAGCCGTCTCCTGTATCCTGGAACTCATATACAGTAGTCAATTCACTACCATCATAGTTGAGGGTGAAAATGTTTCCATTCTCATCTACTCCTCCTTCTTCCGTTACCCCCCAGAGTTTTCCATTCACATCTATTAAGCCTCCCGTAGGGAAAGCACCATTGTCAAAATCAAAGGCAGCCAGTCGGGTATAGCTGGACCCATCTGCATTTATGCGGAAAATGGTTCCCGCCAGATTGTCTCCCCCTTCTGAGGTAGTCCCGAAGATTTGGCCATTTCTTACCAGGAGATCGTAATTAGGAGTTACCCCATCTGGAAACTGACCAAACTCATGGTGGACCGTGAAATCACCTCCTTGAGCATTCAGGGAGAAAAGTACTCCTCCCTCATATGTACCGCCTAATTCTGTTACTCCCCAGAGTCTGTCGAAAGCAGCTGTAAGAGACCCAAGTGGGCTATAAGGTCCGTCTGACATTTCAAAGTTATGTACCACGGTGAAGTTAGCACCATCACGATCTATGGAGAATATATTCCCTGCATTGCTGGGACCTCCTTCTGTACTGATCCCCCAGAGTTTGCCATAAGCGTCTACTAGGCTACTGTCAAAGTCATAGGCCAGACTATTTCTGTTTAGGGCCTTTACCAATTCGGACTGATTGTTCAAAGGATTTACTTTAAAGATGGTCCCTTGATTATACAAACCAGCTATCTGGGTCATCCCATATACTCTGTCGTCCAGCACGGCTAATGGATTAGAAGAGAATCTACCGAAAGAACTCCCTGAAAGGTCCAGCACTTTGGTGAAATTGGTTCCGCTGGTATCTATGGAGAATACTACCCCATCTCCAAATTCTCCACCTTCCTGGGTCATCCCCCATAGTTTGCCTTCGGCTTCTACCAGACCTCCGTTCACTTCTTCTCCATCACTGATGATGAAGTCATGTACTTTTGTGAGATTGCTTCCATCCGTATCTATGGTGAAGATAGCACCATAGCTATTGGAACCCCCACTTCTGGCTGTACCCCAAATCTTGTCATTACTCAGGGTTAATCCTCCAAATGGTTCAAAGAATTCATCACTTGCCGAGTCAAACTCATAGGCGACGGAATAGGCCATAGTCATGGTATCCACACTGAAAATCACGCCCTGGTCTGTAGTACCTCCCTGACCTGTCAGGCCCCACAGTTTGCCATCTATCTCAAGCAAGCTTAGTGTACTTGGGCTACTTCCGTCAGTACCTGTAAAATCATGGACCTTAGAGAACCCGCTATTGTCATCATTGACTGAGAATATGACCCCGGCGCCATTAGCTCCACCGGCAGAGGTATTCCCCCAGATTTTATCTCCAAGCGCAGTGAGAGGAGACTTGGGGCTTGCTCCTGTTGTAGTATCAAAGTCATATACCTTGGTGTATGTACCAGTAGTGATATCCCAGTTGTAAATGACCCCTACATTATTCAGCCCACCTAGTGGGGTAGTGCCCCAGAGCTTTCCTTCATGGAGAATAAGCCCAGCCTCCGGACTAAGACCATCCTCACTACCAAAACTATAAATTACCTCCAGACCGGAACCGTCAGAATTCATGTTAAATAAACACCCCTTTCCAAACTGGCCACCGTTTCTAGCTACTCCCCAAAATTTTCCATCGGCACCTACGAGGGTCCCTCTTGGACTGGAAGGGAAGTTAAATTCATTGAGGTTAATCCAGGTTTGCACGGCTGCGCTACTGGAATCCATAGAGTAAATGGCTCCAGCGTCATTGTCTGACAATCCTACGATTCTTACCTGTCCTGTAAGAGAGCTGAAAGAGAGTAAGGATATGAGCAGTAGAAAAGCGATCGGATTAAAGAACCGGATTTCATGCTTCCGGGAAAGCTGTAAAAATGAATGAGAACAATAAATTTGTTTCATGGTATAGCTGATTGATTTCAAACAAAAAATCTTTGGGAACAGGGGTAATCCATGAAGTTTTGTTTATGCCAAAAGGCAACAATCAGTTTGAGCAGAAAGTATAGAATGAAATAAATTTATTG
>JBCBKZ010000641.1:0-3677 GCA_038520955.1 Bacteroidota bacterium
ATTATTGGATATCAGGGATTTTTGTTGAGATTACTTTATTGAAATAAGGACATTTATACGGCTGAAAAATCTCTACTTTTTTAATTTGTTAGGGCGGAAGACTGTTAAAAGGTCTCCATTTTTAATTAGAGGCATAAGATTTGCTGGGATATTCATTCTTGCAGATCACACAGGTATCTGACCCACAAATATATTTGTAGCACTTTATCTCAAGGCAAACATGCAACTAACACAACTCGTTGCGCTAAGGTCTGCCCTTGCTTTGTTTTTGGCAGCTTGCGTCTTCGTCTTACCGGTCGAGGGCCAAATCCGTTTTCAAAAATCCTATAGCGGAAATCAGGATTATACACCCATAGCACTTACTTCCACTTCAGAAGGTGGTTATGCCATTCTGGCAAATACCCAAATCAGTCCTCCAGACAGTCAAATCATTCATCAGGATTATTCTCTTACCGTAACAGGTGAGGATGGAGCTATTTTATGGACCAAGTCCTTTGGGAATGAGTCTGACAATACTGGACTGGAACTGGTAGAAGCGGTGGATAAGGGCTTGCTAGTAGTAGGTCAGTCCCGCGACCTGGATAACGGATGGCTAAGAGCTACCATTTCCAAAGTAGACGGGCAGGGAAAACTATCATGGACCAAGCAGTTCACTACTGTGGATGGTGCATTTACAGACATAGTCATGTCCGCTGATAGTAACTATATAGCAGTAGGGTATGATAAAAATCAACTTCTGGCATTTAAGCTTAATGCAGATGGCGCAGTTCTCTGGAAAAAGTCTTTCAACCTGAATGTTACTCGCAAAAAGATATCTATAGCTGCCTGTAGAGAAGGTGGTTTTGTCATGGGAGGTAGCTATCAGGGAGGCGCTTTTGTAATTAAGTCTAATAAAGACGGAAAAGCTCAGTGGACGCACAAGTTTGAAAGTAAGAATGAAATTCAGACTAGCGATATCATAGAGACTACTGATAAAGGGTTCCTGCTTTCAGGTTCTGAGATCCTTCCTAATGGAAGAACTCAAATGATAGCAGTTAAAACTAATCCTTCCGGTTCTCATAAGTGGGCTAAAACCTATCTACATGATGAGTCCATTTGGAATTATGGCTTAACAGAAGATAGAGTAGGCATATACGTACTAAGCGGACATTGCGGAAGTATAGGAAAAAATCAGGATCTGGCCATCTTGAAAATAGGACTAGACGGTTCTATGATCTCTGCTCAGCAGTTTGGCGGAAAAGGAATAGAGAATGGCGGTTATGGCATCCAAACTACTGCTGATAGCGGACTGGTTATGCTAGGATGCACACAATCATTTGCCACCAGAGAAGGAGCTGTAGCTGCTTATCTGGTAAAACTAGATGGTAAGGATTCCAGTGGAGGATATCAAAAGAGTATGACTCTCAAGGAAAGAAGAATCCTTCCTTATGAAAGAAAAGAAAACGTTAGAAGTGCTAACATTAGAGAGAATAAAAAACTGAAGTTTGGAGAACTTGAGTACGTCTCTAATAATGTACTGATAGAAGAAAACTTAATCTGCGGAAACGTAGAAGCTCCTCTTGATCCAAGAAAAGTAGTATTGGAGCAAGCCAGACTAAGAGACTCTCTAGCCTTGGTAGCGCTTCATGATAGTACGATGGGCCTGAACTGGAGAAGAAGATGGGACCTGGAGCAGCCGATGAATTCATGGCATAATGTACAGTTAGACCATGAAGGAAGAGTAGTAGGGGTAGTACTTACTGCAAATCAATTGAACGGCTTTCTTCCGAATTCTCTCGGGAATATGAATAAACTGGAAATCCTTTGGCTGGGAACTAACAGCCTGGAAGGAACCATTCCTACTTCCTTTGGGAAGATGATCAACCTAAAGCAGCTGTTTTTGGAGGATAACAACCTACAAGGAGGCATTCCTGTGGAGTTGACTGAGCTTCCTAAGCTTCAGCAGTTGAGACTGGGTAAAAATAAGCTGGAGGGAAATGTGCCCATAGAGTTCGGCTCCATGAAGACGCTTACCAGCTTAAGTCTGGAAGATAACCTCATGAGTGGGGAGATCCCGGTACAGCTGGATAGCCTGATCTTAATAGGGGCTGAGCTGAACCTCAGTAATAACGGTTTCATAGGGGCAGTGCCCAAAGAGATGTTGGTGAGCAAACTGGCTCAGTTGATGGGCAATGAATTTGAACCTCATTTCCAGGCGAAGCTGCAAGATAAGATCGGAGGATACTATGAGAGTGTGCCTAATCAAAACATAGGAAACAGTTATGTTCTCTTCCTGAATGAAAAGACCAAGCAGTTTACGCTGTTAAAAGGTTCTTATGATGAAGAGGGAGGGAAGTACATCCAGCTAAAAGGAGATTATGAGCTAGAGCCTAACAATCTGGTGCTGAAAGGAGAAATGTATGAATCTGGAACCGTGGAAGATACGATGAGTGAGGATGAGTCTATGATGGAAGCCAGAAGCAACCAGATAGCGGTTACCTTTACTTTCCTGGATGAGGAGGAAGCTGCACCCAGAGTAGGGCAGGAAACTCCTCTACAGGTAGAATTAAGAGCCTTTGACCAGGATCTGATTCTGATGAAGACTCGTTAAGGATAGATTTTCATTGAGATAATATACTATCCCCATCAGGTTCTGATGGGGATATTTCTTTTTAGGGTTGCCTTCTGATTCTGATAAGCTGGCCTACGGAAATATTATTATTGCTGAGGCCATTGATACGTTTGATCGTTTCTACAGGAACCTTATACTTCACATAAAGGCGGTAGAGGGTTTCTCCCTTCTTCACCTTATGCATCATCCATCCATTTCTGATAATGAGGTCTCCTGAGGTACCACCTCCTGAAATTGGTTGGGTGGGAGTTGGAGTGGGCTTCACGGGATTTGTAGGCTGAGGTTGTGGCTGCGGGTTAGTAGGAGGGACATCTACCACACCTGTACCAGTAGGCTTCTGATAGGGCCTGTTAGGGAGCGTAGCAGTAACTCGTGTAAGTAGCGTCTCCAGCTCCGTAACGTCTCTTACCCTTCTGATCTGGCCATTAGGCGTAACCAAAAACAGGGCAGGTAACCCATTATACTTGAATGCCCGCTTGAGAAAGTCCAGGTCATTGATCCTGGGGATCATGAGTTGTTCCCAGGGCATCTTCTGTTGAAGGAGGCTCTGGTACCAGGTTCTTCTGATTTTATCTTCCGAAACATTGATAAATCGTACAGGTTTGCCGCGAAACTGCTCTCTGGCATACTTTAATCCGGGGATCATATACAAAGAGGTAGAGTGCCAACTTGCCCAGAAGTTGACTACCCATACTTCCTGGCGCTGCTGTTTCTTAAAGTTAATACACTGGTTAAGGAAGATGTTATAGGTTAGGGAGGTATCCGGTACATAAGAACCGGTTTGCCCATGTAAACCTGTGCCTAAAAAGACAGTCAAGGTAGAGATAAGAATTAATTGCTTCATGAAACATGCGTTAAACACGTAGGTGTTCGCATTTGAAGAAATGCAGGAGTATATGTCAAGCTCCCAAAACTTTCTGCATCCTGGATTCTACCAGTTGATATAGTTGATTAGGCTTTAATTTACGCCATTCTAACTCATCCAGTACAGGATTCCAGTAAAAATATTGATTTATATGATAAGCTTCCAGTTCTTCTAACATTTCCTGACGGGGACGTATCAGGC
>JBCBKZ010000642.1:0-3674 GCA_038520955.1 Bacteroidota bacterium
AACCTGACACACATGAAACTTTTCATTCATACTATTTGTCTGCTGTTCATTTCAAGCAGCTTATTAGCGCAAAAGACCATTGAAGCAGTAGATGGTTCTTCTGTAACCACTCAACTTCTTGAGGAGAGAATCGCCTTTCTGATGGATTCTGCTGAAGTACCCGGCCTGTCTCTCGCCATCATCAATGATAAAGAGATCGTCTATCACAATGTCTTTGGAGTACAAAACCTGGAGTCGAAGGGGGCAGTAACGAAGGTGAGCATTTTTGAGGGGGCTTCTTTATCTAAACCCATCTTTGCCTATTTCGCCATGAAGATGGTAGATGCTGGGAAGTTGGATCTGGATAAACCCATGCATGAGTACTTTCCACATCCGGGCATAGACAGTGCTTCTCAAGAATACTACCAAACCATTACCCCCAGAATGGTGCTCTCACATAGCACAGGCTTCCCCAATTCCAGTCAGGGAAAGAGGATCTCCTTACCCTTCAAACCGGGAACTGACTTTACCTATTCTGGAGAAGCCTACCAGTATTTAGCTGCTGTAATTGGTGGATTGAACAGCGTAGGTTGGCGAGATAAGTTCAATGCCATCTTTGAAGAGCAAGTAACTCAACCGCTTGGGATGACCCACACCTCTTTTCTGTGGGATGATTACTTGGCTGCGAATAAAGTCTACGGCCATAAGGAAGGAAAACCTACAGATAATGGCCTGGGAGGCTGGAGTGGAAAAACCTTTAATGCTTTCTCCAGCATACATTCAGAAGCGTATGAGTATGCCCACTTTATACAAGCCATGCTCAAGAGAGAGGGCTTAAGTGAAGAAAGCTTTGACCAAATGCTTTCTCCGGAAAATACCTTCAAGCCTGATAGTAAGCTTCTCAAGGAAACTGGTCAGAATGCCTGGGGACTTGGCTTTGCTCAGAAGCCCTCAGAGCATGGGACTATGCATTTACATACTGGCAACAACCATGATTTTCAGGCTTATTGTATGTTTATCATGGAAAGGGGATACGGAATCGTTCTTTTCACTAATTCCGACAAAATGCTCTCAATAGTTCATGGACTCGAGAGTGTACTAGGCCCACAATTCTAATCATCAAAACTATGGAATACTTAGGAGAACTATTGGGTGGACTGATCATCATCAGTGGAGCCGTACTCATTGTGTACTTCATTGCACGCTTCACCTATCTCACCAAAAAGATGCTGGCAGAGAAAGGCGTAATGCCAGCTAAGACAGAGAATAACATAAACAAGCAGGATGTCGCCTATGTAATCATAGGAGTTGGGATAGGCCTACTAATTTCTGCGGGGATTTCCCTCTTGGAATTGAGTGAGGATACCATGGACTTACTGAGCTGGGGGATAGTGTTGATCATGGGAGCAGTGGGCCTCTTAGTGGCTTCCCAGCAAAAGAAGCAGCCACTTGAATAGGGGAGAAAAAGATAAAGAGATCATTGAACGGGTCAAGGCAGGGGAGCAAGCAGCATTCAGGGAGTTGGTAAACACCTATAAGGATGATGCTTTTGCCCTGGCTTGCTCTATTCTTAAGGAGCCTGAACTAGCTGAGGATGTCCTTCAGGAAGTTTTCCTGAAGGTATTCCAGAAGATCCGGTCTTTTAAGTATCAGTCCTCCTTTTACACCTGGCTGTATAGAATAGTGGTAAATCGTTCTTATAATGAACTTAGGAGAAATAAGAGCAGGAGAACTGAGGTTTTGGAGAATGTACCTGAAAGTCAGCAAGGGACAGACCTCCCAGATCCTAATAATGTCAATGAATATGTCATTCTCTCTTTAAACCAAATGAAGGCAGATGAGGCCCTGGTGCTTAGGTTGTTTTACCTGTCTGAGTTAAGCATAGAAGAGGTAATACAGGTAACAGGCTTTGGCAAGTCCAAAGTGAAAGTCAGTCTCCACAGAGGGCGGAAAAACCTGGCCGATTTACTTAGAAAATATCTTGGGAAAGAAATAGAAGACTTATGAAAAAAGATCCAATAGCCAAGCTAGTCAAAGAAAGTAAGCTGGAAACTTCAGACGCTTTCACTGAACTGATGATGGATAAGCTTGAACAGCAGTTAGAAAAGAAAATGAGGCTTAAGCTATATTTATTGATTACAGGAGTAGCAGTCTTTTTCGCCATCACTACCTTCATCCTGATTACTTCCAGCTTTACGATTCCTGCTTTCGGATTAAAGATCCAGCTACCCAAAATGTTCACTATGCTCACCATAACGATGGGTGGATTCTTAGCAGTTTTACATTTGTTGAAATTAGTGGGGATAAGTAGTAGCAGGGAGGGTATGGCTTATAATTAACATGTATACATCGCCTAGACGAGTTTACCACGAATACACTTATTTTCACGAATAAAATTAACCCATGATTCGTGTTTATTGGTGCATTAGTGGCTTACATTAGATTTGAGAAAAACTGAAATCTGGCGGCTATATCATTCCCAATCAAGCTTACCTCCTACTCACATTTCTTAACGACCTCTACTTCTTGAAAGATTCCCCAAATCTCATCTTCAAAAGACTTGGGAGAAATATCAAAGGAAACCAGATGTTGATTGGTTTTCTCACAAAAGGACTCCCTGGCTTTTACAAAGAGAATGAGGTATTCTTTCGTAAAGAAGGAATCAAATATTCTCAGCTTTCCGGTAAATCCATCTTCCGTTTCAATAAATAGACAGAGCGTCTTATCCAGCGTTTTCGCCTCTATGCCATCATTTTGTTCTTCCAGAACAGCTAAGCTTAAACCATCATAGTACACCTGGAAGATATCAGCAAGGCTTTTTTCAGTTACATTAATCTTTTGATCCAGAACCCAGGTAAAATGATAGGTCCAGAACTCTTCACTAGCTGTATCTGCCCAGCCCGGTGCAAAGCGGATATCCTCAAAGCCCTCAAACTCTATGTCAGGAGCAAAGGATAATGGAAAAGGAATAATCTCACTATTCCAGTTATCTGGTGCACGGAGGACGGTTTTATGTTCCTGTCCCCAAACCAGCATGTGAGAAATCAGTAGGAATAAGATTAGAAGGGTAGATTTATGATGCATGCTTGCCATATTAAAGTCTACTTTCGAGCTTAAGGTAGGTTTTCTATATCATCTAAATCTTTATTCCTGCCTGTGGATCGTTTATTTTGCTTTAAGCTATCCAAATCAATGACATTTATACTTAGCTCGTCTTCCAGTTGAAAGATTTCTCTTTTGGGATAACAAATATCAAAATCAACTCCACTTGGTGTTGTAATAATATCAATTCTGTAGGGAGGATATCCCAATTGAAGGACCAAATCGTCTTGCTGAATTGTAGAAGAATCTAAGTCTGGAAAGTTAAACCCAAATTCTTTAAGAGCTTCTATAACTCGGATGGAATTTTCCGGAGAGTTATTTACCCAAAAATCCATATCTCCTGTAGCTCTCACATAGCCGTAGATTACTACTGCGTAGCCACCAACCAAAAGGTATTCAACTTCATTTTTGTTTAACGATTCTATAAACTCTTTGAAGTCTGGGTGGAGTGTCATGTGAATAGGAAAAGAATTGTTGACGAAGTGATTCTAGGGCTTGGAGTCTCATATCAACTGATTTAGACAACCAGAAAGTAAGGTCAACTGGTACTTCATTTTGCTTTTTGATGGCAAAAACGGTCTTATCAATTCTAT
>JBCBKZ010000643.1:0-3663 GCA_038520955.1 Bacteroidota bacterium
GGAAGTATTACTTTCCTGCTATGTGTATGTTAGGGGATTGTTTTTCAAATACCCCCTACGTATTTTGCGCCTCTTCAATAATCAAATACGCAAGATTACAACCTAATTTTTAGAATTATGGCAATGAAAGTAGGAATCAATGGCTTCGGACGCATCGGTAGATTGGTGTTCCGTGCCCTAATAAATGATCCTAATGTAGAGGTAGTAAAGATCAATGACCTCACTGATAACGCAATGTTAGCTCAGCTGTTAAAGTTTGACTCAGTTCATGGAAAATTTGCCGGAACAGTAGAAGCTACAGATACACACCTTATCGTAAACGGAAAAGAAATTCTGGCTTCTGCAGAACGTAATCCAGAAAGCCTGGCATGGGGAGAATTAGGCGTAGATACTGTAGTGGAGTCTACGGGTATCTTCCGTGATAAAACCGGAGCTAGTAAGCACCTTACAGCAGGTGCCAAGCGTGTAGTAATTTCTGCTCCTGCTAAAGGTGCGATTGATGCTACTGTAGTATTAGGAGTAAATGATGAAGTGTTGACTTCTGATATGCAGATCATTTCTAATGCTTCCTGTACTACCAACTGTTTGGCGCCTATGGCCAAAGTATTAGATGAAGCTTTCGGAATAGAGTCTGGATACATGACTACTATCCATGCTTACACTTCTGACCAGCGTATTCAGGATGCTCCTCATAGTGATCCTCGTAGAGCAAGAGCTGCAGCTGTAAACATTGTGCCTACCACTACTGGTGCTGCCGTAGCTGTAGGGCTGGTACTTCCTCAGTTGCAAGGAAAACTAAATGGTATAGCTGCTCGTGTGCCTATCCCTGATGGTTCTCTAACTGACCTGACTGTTATCCTGAACAAGGAGGTAACGGTAGACGAGGTTAATGCTGCTATGAAAGCTGCTTCTGAGGGCGCACTAAAAGGAATCATGGAGTATTCTACTGATCCTTTGGTATCTTCTGATATAGTTGGAAATCCACACTCTTGTATCTTTGATAGTGGAATGACTTCTACTAACGGAAAAGTAGCCAAGATCATCGGTTGGTATGATAATGAGTGGGGATACTCTAATAGAGTAGCTGACCTAATCAAAAGGCTTCCCTAATTGAACAGACTTCAGGTAGTTTCTACCTAAAGTATATATGCAACCATCAACTAAAAGGCTGTCCGTAAGGGCGGCCTTTTTTTGTTTGTAGGGTTCTGATTTAGAGGGTGCCTGAGGCTCTCGAAGGCACTTGGGTATTTTCGCCTTACGTCATTTCGAGAACTTCAATGACCTATGGTATCATCCCGGTGAGTATGTAGCGTATGGGTTGGAGGGTCAGCCGGGATCTCTTGGATTACGCTGAGACCCCGGCTGACTCGCTTTCCATACCCAAGGGCCCACCGGGGTGATAGATAATGGTTTGGAGCTATTTGTAAGTCTCAATTGCCAGGGGAGGAAGCATTAAGTAGGTAATGCCTTATCTTTACCCCATGCGCGCATTAATACAAAGAGTCAGCCATGCCTCTGTGGTAGTAGAAGGAGAAACAATTGGAGATATTCAGCAAGGTCTGCTGGTCCTACTCGGCATTACCCATGAGGATAAAGACACCGACCAGGAATGGCTGATCAGAAAGATCCTTAACCTGAGAATCTTCAATGATGAGGCAGGAAAGATGAATGTATCTGTCGAGGACGTGGAGGGAGAGATTCTGGTCATTTCTCAGTTTACGTTGTTTGCTAATAGTAAGAAGGGAAATCGGCCCTCTTATATTCGCTCTGCTCCTCCTGCTGTGTCCATTCCTTTGTATGAGAATTTCCTGAAGAGCCTGAAAACTCAGTTCTCCGGTAAAGTAGCAAGTGGAGAATTTGGGGCAGACATGAAAGTAAGCCTCCTCAATGACGGTCCAGTAACCATTATGTTGGATTCCCAACAACAGGAAATTTAGTCTAGTGCTGAATGCTCTTATCAATAACTGGCGAAAACATCCATGGAGGTGGTACCTAGGGCTTACGCTACTTATTCGATTAGTGTATGCCTTCGCCATCTTTCCCTGGATGTGGGAAGGAGATGCCGGAGCTTATGTGGAGGTAGCCGGAGAATGGATAGGAGGGAGCATAGGAGATTTTTACTGGCCACCTGGTTTACCTTCGCTATTAAGCTTAGTCTTTTCTGTTATTGGTCTTCACAAGTTGAGTAGCCTGTTTCTCGTACTTTTAGGTTGGAGCACTTGGGTGGGGTTGATATTTCTCCTGGTTAAGAATAAGCCAATCTCGAGAATAGGGTGGGGCGCATTATGGGTATTTGGGCTATGGCCAGCATGGATTCACCATTCAGTAGTTCCCCTAACGCATTTGTGGGTAGCAGTCTCTCTCTTAGGGCTGATTTACTTTTTCGTAGAAAAGAAAGACCTGTTGGCGAGTATCTGCCTATTGGGAGCAATTTTGATTCGACCTTCTTCAGTTCTTCTCCTTCTAGTCCTTATGATATTTTTATTGGTGAGAAAGGAGCATAGGATACGGAGTATTAAAATAGCGCTGATTCCGGTTTTGGGGATATGCGCATGGCAATTCTTCCTATATCAGCAAACTCAGGAGACATTCTTCATCAACAAAGCCAATAGCTATAACCTCTACCTGGGAAATCATCCAGAAACGCCCTTGTACAAGACCTGGTGGTTAGGCTCGCATGCAGAAGACTGGGATCAGTATCCAGCTTTTCAGAGCGAGATAGATAGCATAAAAACTCTTCCTAAGGAAGCTCAACAGCAAGCTTATTGGAAGCTAAGCCTGAGACACATCTCAGAACAACCTAGCCAATTTGCCATAAGAACCATCAACCGGATTAGAACCTTTTGGGCCTTTGATACCTTTACGGGTGCATGGTGGTATGGAAAAAATAAGCTAGTTGGAATAGCTCTCTTGGGACTGGATGCTGGCTGTTATTTATTGCTGCTAACGGGATTACTTCTTTTCTGGAAACCAGTTTCTACATGGGGAAATCTTCAGTGGATGAGCTTACTCATCATTCTTTTCTACAGCATCCTCTATTATCTGGCATTCTCACATCCTACTTATCACTTGGCCATCATGCCTCTATTCTTTTTTCTGGGAGAATGGAATAAGAAAGCTTCTATGAACCTAACAAAATGGGGGTTTCTCTTTTTACTTATAGGAATCCAGTTGGAATGGATTTATCATATGTCTTCAAGCTTATAATATGACCATCAAGGAAGCACAGCAAACCGTAGATCACTGGATCAACACCATAGGGGTCCGCTATTTTTCAGAACTCACCAATATGGCTATTCTCACGGAAGAGGTAGGGGAAGTAGCCCGTATCATGGCCCGTAAGTATGGGGATCAGTCCTTCAAAAAGTCTGATGAAGAAGTAGACCTGGCAGATGAAATGGCTGATGTCTTATTTGTGTTGATTTGCCTGGCCAATCAGACAGGCATAGATTTGGAAGAAGCCCTCCGCAAAAACCTGGATAAGAAAACCAAGCGAGACAAGGACCGCCATAAGAATAACGAGAAGCTGTCCTCGTAAAATGCAAGTAGAGACGCGATGCATCGTGTCTCTACCTCTCATCAGCTAAGAAAAATCTTTCTCCAGGATTAATTCATCATAAACACAGCATTCCCAAAGAGAAGCTTGCCCTGATGCCAGAATCC
>JBCBKZ010000644.1:0-3663 GCA_038520955.1 Bacteroidota bacterium
GGTTACCAGACCTTTGACAGCTGCCAGTCCCATAGCTACGCCTATGTCCTTCATGGTAATAAAGACATTGAAGGGTAGTTCATTACTTGTAATGAGCCATTGGACAAAGGTGGTTACCCCATAAACGCCTATTAATCCCATCACTCCTCCCAGCAGACAAATAATGACTGACTCAGTCATAAACTGGTAAAGAATAAAGGATTTTGTAGCGCCCAGAGATTTCTGGATGCCTATCTCATTGGTCCTTTCACGTACAGAGATGTACATAATATTGCCTATGCTGAAGCCCCCAATGAGGACACTAAACAGACTCACAATCACCCCCCCTATTTCCAGCACGCCAAAGAAGCCATTAATGGCGTTCATGATGGACTCCTGCTTGTTGATAGAAAAATTATCTTTTTTTCCTGGTTTTAATCCTCTTGAAGCACGCATGATACCCGTAATCTCACTCTCCACATATTCCATCTGTTTATAGTCAGAGAGCTTGATCATCACCAGCTTATCTACTCGTCTATTACTCAGGTTGAAGGCTCTTTTCAGGGACTTATAAGGGATACTGATATCATCATCATCTGGACCTCCCAGGGGAACGCCCACTTTTTCCTTTACCCCAATCACCAGCCACTTCTTCCCGCCAAATCTTATGTATTTCCCCACAGCTTCTTCATCTGGGAATAATCCTTCTTTTATCTCATAGCCAATAATACAGTTATAAGGCCCCATCTGATACTCTACAGGAGAAAATGCTCTACCGGCTGAAAGGTTAAATCCCCCAAATCGCTCCATCTGATCCGTAATCCCTACTGCCTCTACTCCACTTACTCCCAGAGCGCCATATTTAGCTTCCTGTCCTCTGACGGTAACTGAATATCCTACGGCATCTACCTCATCAAGTCCCTGCTTGAGCTTCTGAAAGTCTCTGAAGCTCATTTTGGGCCTGTTTACGTATTGATACCAGTCTTCTCCATTATCAGTCCATGGCCAGTTATGCACAAAGAGGGTAGTGTTACCCAGGCTGGAAAGGTTTTCCGTGATAGATGACTTCATGGAACTCACCAGGGTAAGAATGCTACTAATGGCAAAAATACCGGTAGCTACCCCGAGCATAGTTAGTAAGGCACGGGTACGATTACTGGTAATAGCTCCCCAGGCAAACTGTAGACCTTCAGAAAGAAACTGGAAAATGTTCATAGGTGTAAAATAGAAAACTTATTTCTATAAATCTCACATAGGTCATAAATGCCCCCACATTCACTCTGCCAACAATAGGGTATTCTCTATATAGTCATCCATATCTCCTACATCTCCCCGCGGCAAAAAACACCCAGAAATTTGACCATTATGCTTAAAAAAGGGATTCTCCTCTTTATTCTGGTTTCATACATACAGTTAACCAGGGCAGATCACCTATTGTTACCCATGGATAATTCTCAGGCTGACCACCTAAAAGCCTATGGGTTAGCCTTCTGGATTCTGGAGCATCAGGTGGAGGTGGACTGGCTTCTTAATTACAGAGGGGGAAGCTTTATGTGTAGATATGCTGCTGCCTTCGAGCAGGAACTTCAGATCAGAGGGATTACCTACACAAAAATATCAGATGGAAAGGCTACAGATATCCTTGCAGCCGTAACCTCCAATGACTCAAACACGGATGCAGTTAAATTGGAGAAAGCCCCTAAAGTGGCTGTATACTCCCCTAAAAGTAAGCAGCCCTGGGATGATGCGGTAACATTGGCACTTACTTATGCAGAAATACCTTATGAGGTAGTCTATGACCCTGAAGTACTGGATGGAAAACTTTCAGACTATGACTGGCTCCATCTTCACCATGAAGACTTTACGGGCCAGTACGGAAAATTCTACCAGTCTTACAAGAATGCTGCCTGGTATCAAGACGAAGTTAAGAACCAGGAAAATACTGCCAAGATCTACGGCTTTACCAAAGTGAGTAAAATGAAGCTGGCTGTGGCTCAGGGGATAAGGCAGTTCTGTGTGGATGGAGGATTCCTCTTTGCCATGTGTTCTGCTACGGACACTTATGAGATAGCCCTGGCAGCAGCCAAAACAGACATTTGTGAGCATATGTTTGACGGTGATCCCATGGACCCAAATGCGCAAAGCAAACTCGATTATGAACAGACGCTCGCCTTTGAAAACTTTGAAATGGTCATGAACCCTTTTCAATATGAATTCTCAAACATAGACGCCAATATGGGTAGAAGAGTACCGGAGCATATGGACTATTTTTCTCTATTTGAGTTTTC
Organism: Bacteroidota bacterium; assembly: GCA_038520955.1. Lineage (GTDB taxonomy): Bacteria > Bacteroidota > Bacteroidia > J057 > J057 > JBCBKZ01. Next base: position 2,268 of record JBCBKZ010000644.1, read on the forward strand.
AGCCAAGTGGGACCCTGTCCCCTCCATGCTTTGTCAGAACCATACGCGTACGGTAAAGGGCTTTATGGGGCAGACTACTTCCTTCAGATCTAGCATCATCAAAAAGGATGTTCTCATTATGGGAGAATTAAAGGCCTATGGAGAAGCCAGGTACATTCACGGGAATTTAGGGAAGGGAATGTGGACTTATTTTGGTGGGCATGATCCCGAGGACTACAGACATTTTGTAGGAGAGGATCCTACTGACCTGGCCCTCCATCCTAATTCCCCGGGCTACAGATTAATCCTTAACAACATACTTTTTCCCGCAGCGCGCAAGAAAAAGCGCAAGACATGATCATTCTTATTTTTGCATACCAGTTTTCTCACTATATTATGAAAAACTTAAGGGCAATTCTTACGTTACTGAATTAATAGGCACCTACGAATAGCCTCAAGGTTTTTCATACCTACATTTGCTGACCCTACTTTCCACACCATTCCTAATGTAATCTGGTATGCAGAAGTATTTGTTATCTATTGTTCTATGCCTTTCGTTAACCTGTGCAAAGGCCGATTTCCTATTGGTACCCATGGATCAGTCTCAGTCTGATCACCTCAAAGCCTATGGGGTGGCCTTTTGGGTACTAGAGTATCAGGTAGAAGTAGAGTGGTTACTCAACTACAGAGGCGGGAGCTTTATGTTTCGCTACACCCCTACTTTTGAGCAGGAAATGCAGATAAGAGGCGTAGGGTATGAAAAGATATCAGATGGAAAGTCAAGTGAGATTCTGGCCTATGTCACCTCTGAGAGTGTGAACATGGATGCTGTGAAGCTGGAGAAAGCACCTAAGGTGGCTGTCTATTCTCCCAAGAATAAACAACCATGGGATGATGCAGTAACTCTTGCACTCACCTATGCAGAGATCCCATATGAAGTAGTATATGACACGGATGTTTTGGACGGTAAACTGTCAGATTATGATTGGTTACACCTCCACCATGAGGACTTTACCGGGCAATACGGAAAGTTTTATAAATTCTCCAAAAACCAGCAGTGGTATCAGGATGAGGTGAAATCTCAGGAAAATGTAGCCAAGATTTACGGCTTCAAAAAGGTGAGTCAGATGAAACTGGCAGTAGCCAAGTTCATCCAAAGATATTTAGAAGGAGGTGGATTCCTCTTCGCCATGTGTTCTGCCACAGATACCTATGACATCGCACTAGCGTCAGAAGGGGTTGATATCTGTGATTATATGTATGATGGGGACCCAAAAGACCCTGATGCCAACAGAAAGTTGAACTACCGACCTACCCTCGCCTTTGAGAACTTTAGACTGGAAATGAATCCTTTCAAATATGAGTTCTCCAACATAGATTCTAATGTAGGTAGAAGAGTACCTGAGCATATGGACTA